>DASTGK010000626.1:0-14052 GCA_035719085.1 Anaeromyxobacteraceae bacterium | reverse complement strand
GCGTCGCGCGTCGTCGGCATGACGCAGCTCCACGGTGAACCGGGCGAGCGCCGCCACGACGCCGGCCTGCGCAGGCTCGATCGATACACCCGTGACGCTCGCGATCGAACCGCTCACCTCGCGCGCGGCCGCGGCGACGGCGACGATCATCTCGGACGCGCCGAGGAGCGCGTCGCGGCGGCGCTCACGCTTGGGGTGGTCTGTCATTCGGTGCGGCGGAGTCTACACGCTCACCGGACGCGGGGCGACGGCCGCGCGGGGTCGGGCGCACCCGCCGCGGGCCGTGGGCGCCCCGGCGCGGCGGTGCTATGAACCGAGCGTGCTCACCCCCGCCGAGGCCCTGGCCCGCATCCTCGACCGCGCGCGCGAGGTCGCGCCCCTGCCGGCCGTGCAGGTCCCGCTCGCCGAGGCGCTCGGCCGCGCCTTGGCGGAGGACCTCCGGGCGCGCGGGCCGCTGCCGCCCTTCCCCGCCTCCACCATGGACGGCTACGCCCTGCGCGCCGCCGACGCGCCGCGCCCGGGCGCCCGCCTCCGGGTGGCCTTCGAGGTGGCGGCCGGCCACCCGGCGGCCTCGCCCCTGCCGCGCGGCGCCTGCTGCCGCATCTTCACCGGCGCCCCGCTGCCCCGCGGCGCCGACGCCGTGGAGCTGCAGGAG
The DNA here is from genome assembly GCA_035719085.1 of Anaeromyxobacteraceae bacterium. Classification (GTDB taxonomy): domain Bacteria; phylum Myxococcota; class Myxococcia; order Myxococcales; family Anaeromyxobacteraceae; genus JADKCZ01. The sequence continues at coordinate 13,397 of DASTGK010000626.1, read as the reverse complement.
CGGGTGGAGCGCGAGGGCGAGTTCGCGATCCTCGGCCGCGCCGCCGAGGCCGGCCGGTTCGTCCGCGCGGCCGGCGACGACGTGCCGCGGGGGGCCGTGGCGCTCGCGGCGGGCCAGGTGCTCGACCCGGGCTCCATCGGCCTGGCCGCTTCGCTCGGCCGCACCCGGGTCCGGGTGCGGCGCCAGCCGCGGGTGGCCATCCTGCCGACCGGCGACGAGGTGGTGCCGCTCGGCACCCGGCCAGGCTTCGGCCAGATCGTCGAGTCGAACGCCCACGCCCTGGCGGCCGCGGTGGCCGACGCCGGCGGCCTGCCGGTCATCCTCCCCATCGCCCGCGACGACCGGCGGGCGCTGCGCCGGGCCCTCGCCCGCGTCCGCGGCGCCGACGCGCTCCTCACCACCGGCGGGGTGTCGGTGGGGGAGCGGGACCTGGTGCGCGAGGCGCTCGCCGAGGCCGGCGCCCGCCTCGACTTCTGGCGGGTGGCGATGCGCCCGGGCAAGCCGCTCGCCTTCGGCCGGCTCGGCCGGACGCTGGTCTTCGGCCTGCCCGGCAACCCGGCGAGCGCCCTCGTCGCCTTCGAGCTCTTCGCCCGCCCGGCGCTCAGGGCGCTGGCTGGGCTCCCCGGCTCGGGCCGGGTCGTGGCCCGGGGGCGGCTCGACGCACCGCAGGAGAAGCCGCCGGAGCTGACCGTCTACCTGCGCGTCCACGCGCGGCGCGAGGCGAGCGGGCTGGTTCTCTCCCCCCTTCGGACGCAGGCCTCCGGCAACACCAGCTCCATCGCCGGCCACGGCGCCCTGGCGGTGCTCCCGCCCGGCCGGCGGCGGCTCCCGCGAGGCGCCCAGGTCGACGCCATCCTGCTCCGCCCTCCCGCGGAAGGCTGAGGCGCGCCGCGCCGCCGTGTGGCGGGCGCTGCGCTCCTATCGCACCCCGCGTGCTTTTTCCCCTGCGTGCGTCGTCGGCCTGCGTTACACCTGGACACGGGACAGGCCCGGTCGTAACGGGAATGCTACTTTCCTGTCCGTCCGAGCGTACCAAATGTGTGGTCGCGGAGCGGCGGCCAGGGTCGTTCGGGCGAAGTGCCGGGGGTCCAACCAGGAGTCAAATCGCCATGGCCGGTCTCGCTGAGAAGTTCGCCGTCAATCTCAAGTCGGAGCGGATGCGCCGCAAGCTCTCCCAGGAGGCGCTGGCCCACAAGGCCGGGCTCTCCGTCTCCTACATCTCGATGCTGGAGCGCGGCCAGCGCACGCCGCCGCTCGACACGCTCGAGTCGCTCGCCAAGGCGCTGGCGGTCTCGGCCGTCTCCCTCCTCTCGTAGCACCCCCGGGCCGCGGCCCGGCGCCTTCGCGGGCGCCGGGCGCGCCCTGCCTGGCGTGCAACGTCCGCCGGGTTGGACTATCCTCCCCGCCTCCCCCTTTTCGAGAAGCGAGGCAGGTGCGATGGCGCGGATGGTCATGTGCAAGAAGCTCGGCCGGGAGCTGCCGGGCCTGGGCTACAAGCCCTTCCCCAACGAGCTGGGGCAGCGGATCTACGACTCCATCTCCCAGGACGCCTGGAAGATGTGGCTCGAGCACTTCAAGATGATCATGAACGAGTACCGGCTGTCGCCGGCGGACCCGCGCACCCAGCAGATCCTCTTCCAGCAGGCCGAGCAGTTCTTCTTCGGCCCGGGCGCCGACGCGCCGCCGGACTACAAGCCGGAGTAGCGGCTGACGCCGGGGGAGGCCTCGCCGCCTCCTCCGCCGGCGGCGCCAGCGCCGCACGCCACCGACGCAAAAACGAAACGGGCGGCCAGGTTTCCCTGACCGCCCGTTTCATTGTGGACCCGACCGGGATCGAACCGGTGACCTTCTGAATGCCATTCAGACGCGCTCCCAGCTGCGCCACGGGCCCGTCTTCTTCGTTCCCCTCGACGTCCAGGGAGCGCGGTTTCTAGCGCGCCCCTGCCAGGCGCGTCAAGCCCGTTTCGTGAGCTCGACGCCGAGGATCCGTGCCCGGCGCCGAGCTACTTCTTCGACGTCGACTTCTTCGCGGCAGCCTGGCGCTTCTTGCGCGCCTTCCACTGCTGGCGGCGGATCGACTTCATGCGGGTGTGCTTGCTCTTCGAGTTGGCCATCGCTCCTCCAGAGGTGTCCGGCCGCGTCCCCAGGCCGGGGCGCCATCTCTAGCACGCCGCCGCGCGCCGGCACTACCCCTTCGCGCCCGGCCAGCGCTCGATCAACTCCTTCACCTCGGCGAGCGGCAGCGCCCGCGAGACGTGGCCGTTGACGCCGTCCAGGTCGCGCGCCATGCAGAGCGCGTTCAGGATGGCCTCCTCGGTCGCCTCGATGACCGCCTCGTAGAGCGGGTCGAGCCGCTGGTCGAGCAGGATCTTCAACCGGTAGACCATCTTGCGCGTCTCGCGCGGCACCTGGTTGGCGGTGGAGAAGGCCAGGATGATCTCGCCGGAGCCGTGCATGGCGGTCGAGCCGACGCGGCCGATGCCGAGGGCGGCGCGCTTGGCCACGCGGTTGAGCTGGTGCGTGGTGAGCGGCGCGTCGGTGGCCACCACCGCGATGATCGAGCCGTAGCTCGAGGTGCGGCGCGGCCCGAGGCCGTGGCGCCGCTCCAGCACCTCGCCCACCGGCAGGCCGCCGACGCGGAGCTGGCGCATCACGCCGAAGTTGGACATCACCAGGACGCCGACGGTGTAGCCGCCGAGCGCCTCGGCCAGCCGCCGGCTGGAGGTGCCGATCCCCGCCTTGAAGTCGCAGGTGATCATCCCGGTGCCGCCGCCGACGCTCCCCTCCGGCACCGGCCCGCTCGAGGCGGTGCGCAGCGCCTCGGCCACGTGCTCCGGGCGGACGTGGCGGCCGGCCGCGTCGTTGAGCCAGGAGTCGTCGCACTCGCCGACGAGCGGGATGATGACGTCGTGCTCGGCGCCGATGCCGGGGTTCTGCTCCACCATCCACGTCACGGCGCCGTCGGAGACCGCGCCGACCGAGAGCGTGTTGGTGAGGAAGATGGGCGTCTCGATGAGCCCCCACTCGAGGAGCTGGGTCATCCCCGAGACCTCGCCGGCGCCGTTCAGGATGAAGCCGCCCCCGACCACCCGCTGGTCGAAGACGTTGCCGGCGCCCGGCAGGATGGCGGTCACGCCGGTGCGGACCGGCCCCTTGCCCGGCTTGAGCGGCCCGGCGGCCCCGCGGATGATGGTCGAGTGGCCGACGCGCACCCCCTCCACGTCGGTGATGGCGTTCCACTTGCCCGGGCGGTAGCGGCCGAGCGGGACGCCGAGCTCGCGGGCGCGGCAGCGCGCCGCCGGGGGCGCGGGGGTGGGCTCGGTCACGGGGCGCCTCCCTGGGTGCTGCCGTTGACGGCCTCGGCCTCGCGGCCGGCCTGGCGCCGCGCCCGCTCGCGCTCGCGCTCCCGCCCCTGGTGGCGGCGGATGGCGAAGGAGAGGATCTCGCCGATGAGGCCGCGGTAGTCGAGCCCGGCCGCCTGGGCGATGAGCACCAGGTCCGACCAGCCCGGGGCGAGCCCCGGCAGCGGGTTGCACTCGATGAAGTGGATGCGCCCCTCGGCGTCCATGCGGAAGTCGAGCCGGGCCACGTCGCGGCAGCCGAGCGCCCCGAAGCACTCGCGGGCCGCCCTCTCCAGCCGGTCCAGCTCCCGCGGCGAGAGCCGCGCCGGCACCTCGTAGCGCAGCTTCTCGCTCCAGTCCTGCTTCATCTCGAACGAGTAGATGGGCGTCGGGTCGGCCTCGTCGAGGAAGACGATCTCCATGGGCGGCAGCACCCGGGGCCGCCGCTCGCCGAGCAGGCCGACGGTGAACTCCCGCCCCGCCACGTAGGACTCGACGAGCGCCGGCTGCCGGTACTTGGCGATGAGCTCGCGCGCCACCTCGCGGAGCTCGTCCTCGTCCCGGACCACCGACTTGCGCGTCACGCCCTTGGAGGTCCCCTCGGCCACCGGCTTCACCAGGAGCGGGAAGCGCGCCAGCTCCCGCGGCAGCCGCTCCTTGCCGGTGTGCATGAGCAGGTAGTCGGGGGTGAGGATGCCGTGGGTGCGGACCATGCGCTTCGCCAGCGCCTTGTCGAGCGAGACCGACAGCGCCGCCGGGTCGGAGCCGGTGTAGGGGACGTCGAGCAGCTCGAGCAGCGAGGGGACCTGCGACTCGCGGTTGCGCCCCTTGAACCCCTCGGCGATGTTGAAGACCACGTCCACCGGCGTTGAGGCGAGCTGCACGGGCAGGTCGCTCGTGGCCTCGAGGTCGACCACCTCGTGGCCGTAGCTGGCGATGGCCTCGCGGATGGCCTGGAGCGTCTTCGGGGAGTCGTACTCGGCCTCCTCGTCCTGCTCGCCGGCCGGATCCGGGTCGACCCGCTTCACGTTGTAGGTGAAGCCGACCTTGAGCCGCTCGGCGCGGCGGGGGCGGCCGCGGCGGCTGCGCGTATCGACGAGCCCCCAGCGCTTCATGGCGCTCTCGATGACGGCGCCCACCACGGCGTCGGGGTGCAGCCCCTCGAGCGCCGCGGCGGCGTAGATGCCGGCCCCCGGCTCGAGCGAGGGGAGCGCGTTCAGCTCCAGGAAGTGGACCGTGCCGTCGTCGCCGAGCCGCAGGTCGACGCGGCCGAGGTCGCGCACGCCGAGCACGCGGTAGGCGGTGCGGGCCAGCTGGTGGACGCGCTCGGCCTGCGGCCGCTTGAGCCGGGCCGGCGCCCGCACGTCCACCAGGGCGTCGAGCGTCGTCTTGAGCTCGTAGTCGTAGATGGCGTACCTGCGGCTCGCGCTCGCGGCCTGGTCGATGACGTACTCGACCGGCTGCAGCACCCCGCCCCGCTCCGGCGCCGCCGCCTCCAGGAACGGCACCGTCACGTCGCGGCCGGCGACGTACTCCTCGACGAGCAGCCCGGCCGGCCAGCGCGCCAGCGCCTCGCGCACCACCTCGTGGAGCCGCAGCGGGTCCTCCACCACCGAGTCCTGGGTGATCCCCTTGGAGGAGCCCTCGAAGTTGGGCTTCACCATCACCGGGAACCGCAGCGCGTTCGGCTGCAGCTGCTCGGCGTCCTCGAGGTACTGCCAGCGGGGCGTGGTGACGCCGTGCTGCGCCAGCACCAGCTTGGTGAGCTGCTTGTCGAGGGTGAGGGAGAGCGCGTAGGCGTCGGAGCCGGTGTAGGGCATCCCCAGCTCGTCGAAGAGGGCCGGGAAGAAGGCCTCGCGGAAGCGGCCGCGCCGCCCCTCGGCGGTGTTGAAGACCAGGTCCGGGCCGAAGGCCTCGAGCCGCGCCACCGTGCGCGAGGCCGGGCCGGAGACCTCGATCCGCTCCACCCGGTGGCCCAGCCGCTCGATCGCCCCCGCCAGCGCCTCCACCGTCGCCGGCGTGTCGAACTCGGCCTCCTCCTCGGAGTCGGTGAGCCGCAGGTTGTGGGTGAGGGCGATGCGCATGGTCAGCCCATCGGTCAGCTCGACGAGGAGGCGGCGGCGCCGGCGAGGACCTTGGCGTCGACCACCTGGGTGTCGGCCAGGGCGTCGCCGAAGCGGCGGCCCAGCGGATCGTCGTAGACCCGCCAGGCCTCGTAGCCGACGATCGGCAGCCCGGCCAGGAAGAAGACCGGCCAGAGGATGGGCAGCGCCCAGAAGAGGGTCACCAGCGCGAACGGGGCGTTGCGCAGCATCGACTCCTGGAAGCCGGCCGGGGCGCGCGTCGACGGGACCACCGCCTTCACGCCGAAGATCTTCTTGCCGGGCGACTGGCCGTGCAGGAGGCCGTCGGCGAGGAGCAGGTAGACCGCCGCCACGAGCGGCCCGACGCCGGGCGCGCTGGTGGCGAGGCCGAAGGCGATGGTGGCGTCGGCGAGGCGGGCGAGGCCCCGCAGCGTCAGGTCGGCCTTGGGATACGGCGACTCCTCGCGGCGGGGACCGGCCATGTCAGGTCCGGCCCTTGCGCCGCCCCCGGGCCGCGGGGACGAAGAAGAGGTAGGCGAGCGGCGGGCGGTGCGACCCCTCCCGCGTCACGAAGTGGATCGACTCGAAGGCCCAGCCCTCGGCGGCGCGCTCGTTGAGCGCGCGCTCGAGGGTGTCCTCGGCGACCGGCGACACCTCGACCACCTTGTAGGCAGCCTCGTCGCCGGCGGGGCTCACCGCCGGCGCCCCGTGAGCATCCCGGCCACGTCCCTGGCGCCGTAGGTGAGGATGAAGTCGGCGCCCGCGCGGCGGATGCAGAGCAGCGTCTCGAGCATCACCCGGTCGCCGTCGATCCAGCCGCGCTCGGCGGCGGCCTTGATCATCGCGTACTCGCCCGACACGTGGTACGCGCTGAGCGGCAGGTCGAAGCGGTCGCGGATGAGCCGGACGATGTCGAGGTAGGGGACGGCCGGCTTCACCATCACCATGTCGGCCCCCTCCTCCACGTCGAGGGCCACCTCGCGCAGCGCCTCCCGCCAGTTGCCGGGGTCCATCTGGTAGCCCTTGCGGTCCTTCGGGATGCCGGGCCCCTCCACCGGCGCGCTCTCGGCGGCGTCGCGGAACGGGCCGTAGAAGGCGCCGGCGAACTTGGCGGCGTAGGAGAGGATGGGCACGTCGCCGTAGCCGGCGATGTCGAGCCCCTCGCGGATGGCGGCGACGCGGCCGTCCATCATGTCGGACGGGGCGACCACGTCGGCGCCGGCCTTGGCGTGGGCCACCGCCTCCTTGGCGAGGAGCGGCAGGGTGAGGTCGTTGTCGACGCCGAGGTCCTGCTCCGGCCCGCCGGCCTTGGGCTTGGTGAGGACGCCGCAGTGGCCGTGGTCGGTGTACTCGCACATGCAGACGTCGGTCATCACCACGAGCTCGGGCAGCGCCTTCTTGAGCGCGCGCACGCCGCGGGGGATGACGCCGTCCTCGTCCCAGGCGCCGGTGCCGGTGGCGTCCTTCTTCTCGGGGACGCCGAAGAGGATGACCGAGCGGACGCCCGCCTCCCAGCCGGCCTGCGCGTCGGCCACCAGCTCGTCGACCGAGGTCTGGAAGACGCCGGGCATGCTCTTCACCGGGTTGCGGACCTTCTGGCCGGGCACGACGAAGAGCGGCCAGGTCAGGTCGTCGGGGGCGAGCGTGGTCTCGCGCACCAGCCGCCGGAGGGGCTCGGTGCGGCGCATGCGGCGGGGGCGTTCCTGCGGGAAGGGCATGGGGCCTTCTTAGCCCAACGGTGGGCGCTGGTGAAGCCGGTGGACCGTCACGGACGGTCGCGCGGGTCGACGGCGCGCATGACGAGGCCGCTCTGCAGGCGCGGGGCGAAGAGCGTGCTCTTCTGGGGCATGACCTCCCCCGCGTCGCCCACCGCCTCGACCTGCCACATGGGCGTCGGGTTGAGCAGGAAGCCGACCTGGTGCTCGCCGGAGAGGACCCGGTTGACCGCCTGGGCGGCGTCGCGGGCGTAGGTGATCCCCTCGGAGAGCTCCTGCAGCCGGTCGGAGATCCCGAGCAGGTGGCGGAAGACGACCACGTGCAGCACGGTGACGTCGAGGTCGCGCAGCGTCCGGTTCTCGGGCAGGCCGGTGCCCGAGAGGTCGACGTCCTCGCGCAGCGTCAGGATGCGCGCCTTGCGGTCCTCGGCCGTCACCATGAGGAACGAGGTCGACTTGCCGGCGTGCTCGCCGAGCCGCGCCACCGCCCAGGCCCGGCCGGTGGCCTTCATCAGGCTCTCCTCGATGGGCTGGATGGTGAAGAAGCGCGACAGCCGCTCGAGGAGCCCGGCCAGGGTGAGGTCCTTGAGCCCGTGGAGCAACCGGTGGGTCGGGTAGATGACGAGCCCCGGGTCGCTCATGGGGCAGAGGAAGGTGAGGATGTAGTTGTGGCCGCCCCAGCCCGGCAGCCCGGGCGACTGCTCCTCGAGCAGCCGCCGGTAGACGAGCGCCGTCTCGTAGCGGTGGTGGCCGTCGGCGATGAAGACCCGCTGGTCGCGCACCAGCGCCTGGAGGGCGCCTGCCAGCTCCGGCGCGTCGACGCGCCAGAGCCGGTGGTGCACGCCGTCGTCCGAGTCGGTCTCGGCCACGGGCTCGCCGGCGCAGGCCTGGTCGAGCGCGGCGGCGGTGACCCCCTTCTCGTCGCGGTAGAGGCCGAAGATGGGCGAGAGGTTGGCGCCGACCGTGCGCAGGATGGCCAGCCGGTCGGCCTTGGGGGCGACGAGCGTCTTCTCGTGGGGGACGATGACCCCCTCGGAGAACTCGTGGAGCCGCAGGGCGGCCATGAAGCCGCGCCGCGTGAGCTGGCGGCCATCGGGGGCCCAGAAGGTCTGCTCCAGCGGGTAGATCGACGGGGTGGCGTCGGCCCGCAGCTCGCCCTGCGCCTGCCAGGCGCGCCAGTACTCGGCGGCGCGCGTGTACTTGTTCGAGGCCGCCGAGTCGCCGGTCCGGTCCTCGCCGAGCGTCAGGTGGACCACGTTGTACGGGCTGCGGCGCAGCAGCTCGTCGCGCTGCTCCTGCGAGATGAGGTCGTAGGGCGGGGCCAGGAGCTGGCCCAGCGCGCGCCCCTTCGAGGCGGCGTAGCGGATGCCACGGAACGGGACGAGCTCGGCCATCGGGGCGGCAGGACGCTAGATCACGCCCCCGCGAGGCGCAAGGCTTCCACGGCCTCGAAGGGCACGGCGCCGTCACGCAGCAGCCGGAGCCGGTCGCCCTCCACGGCCACCACGGTGCTCGGCAGGCCGCCCGGCGCGGCCCCGGCGTCGAGGACGAGGTCGAGCCGGGCCACGAGCGCCGGGGCGAGCGCGGCGGGGCTGGCCGGGGGCGGCTCGCCGGACAGGTTGGCGCTCGTGGCGACGAGCGGGCCGCCCGCCTCGAGGGCGAGCCGGGCCGCCACCGCGCCGCTCGTCACCCGGATGCCCACGGTGGCCCCGCCCCCGGTGATGGCCGGGTGGAGCCCGGGCCGGGCCGGCACGACGAGCGTGAGCGGGCCGGGCCAGAAGGCGGCCGCGAGCCGCCGGGCCAGGGGCGGCAGGTCGGCCACCGCCTCCACCTGCCCCAGGTCGGCGGCGAGGAGCGGCAGCGGCTTCAGGTCGGGCCGCTCCTTGGCCCGCGTGAGCCGCTCCACCGCCGCGCCGTCGGCGGCCAGGGCGCCGAGGCCGTAGAAGGTCTCGGTGGGGTAGGCCACGATGCCGCCCCGCCGCAGGACCGCCGCCGCGGCGCGGATCCGGTCGGCCAGGTCGGCGGCGGACGGGGCGGTCACGGGCTAGGAGGCGCGGCGCACGGCGAGGCCGCCGAGCGCGAGGAAGACGGCGTTGGGGATCCAGGCGGCGGCGAGCGGCGGCAGCCGGCCGGAGAGGCCGAGCGCCAGGCAGAAGCCCTGGGCGCCCCAGAGGGCGAGCGAGACGCCGACCGCCTCGAGGAGCGCCGAGGAGACGTGGCCGCGGCGGCCCCGGCGCAGCGCCAGCGCCACCGCGAGCAACGCCCCGGGCACCGCCGCGAACTGGTAGGCGATCCGGTTGGCCCGCTCCAGCTCGAAGTCGGTGCTCGCCTGGCCGAGCCGGTGGCGCACCTCGATCTGGTGGCTGAGGACGGCGTAGCGCAGCTGCGAGGGGCGGCCGGGGGCGAGGTCGAAGGAGCCGGGCGGCTCGTCGAAGCGCTCCTCCCGCACGGCGGCGCGGGTCATGGCGGTCGTGCCGTCCGGCGCGAAGGTCCGCTCCTCCACCTCCTCGAGCCGCCAGGCGCCGCCCTCGGACGGCGTCATCCGCACCGCGTCGATGCGGCGCGCCAGGTGGAAGTCGGGGGTCACCTCGAAGACCGTCACCTGCTCGAAGCCGCCGCCGGGGAGCGTGCCGCGCAGGTGGTAGATGTGCCGGCCGTCGGCGCCGCGGAACCAGCGCTTCGGCTGGCGCCAGGCGAGCCAGCGCCGGTAGCTGCCGCCGCGGGTGAAGCGGGTGGCCGAGATCTCCTCGGCCCGCTGCGCCGCCTGCACGCCCACCAGGTCCTGCAGGAGCACCATGGCGGCGCCGATGAGGAGGGCCGTCGCGATCACCGGGACGGCGAGGCGCCAGGGCCCGAGCCCCACGGCCCGGAACGCCGTCCACTCGCGCGTCTGGCGCAGGCCGCTCGTCGCCAGGGCGGCGCCGAGCAGCACCGCAGCCGGCGCGATCTGGACCGCCACCTCGGCCGCCTTGTTGGCGTAGAGCTCGAGCGCCGCCGGCAGCCAGCCGGCCCCCTGGATGACGTGGGCGTTGTCGACGAAGTCGACCACCAGGAAGACGGCCATGACGCCGGCCAGCGCGGCCAGGAAGGCGAGCAGCGCCCGGGTGGCGACGTAGCGGAAGAGGATCACCGGACCGCCCCCGGCCCGCGGCGCGCCAGGACGAGGCAGAGCGCCACCCCCACGGTGAGCAGCACCGCCGTGGAGAGCTGCAGCGAGATCGCGGGCGGCAAGACGCCCTTCTCCGCCAGCACCTCGCCGACCCGCAGGAGGAGGTAGTGGGCCAGCACGCCGCCCACCGCGGCGCCGATGCCGGCGGCCCGGCCGCCCTTGCGCATGGCGGCGATGGGCACCGCCATGAGGGCGAAGGCCAGCACCGCGAGCGGCGAGGCGATGCGGCGGTGGCGCGCCACCTCGAAGTCGCGCCGCGACTCCGGCGTCCGGCCGGGCCCGGGCCGGGCCCGCTCGGCCAGCTCCTCCATCGACATGGCCTTGGTCGAGCCGGAGAGGACGTTCTTGTCGGTCATCGCCGTGCCGAGCCCGAGCGCGATCTCGGCCCGGCGGAACGCGGCCCGCACGTACTCCTCGGCCTGCGCCTCCTCGCGGTGCACCTCGCCGCCCTCGAGGACGAGCCGCATCTCCTCCCCCGCCCCGACCGGCTCGAGCCGGCCGCGCCGGGCCAGCGCCAGCACGGGCGCCGAGGGATCGGTCCGGTCGGAGATGAGGACGTTGCGCCAGCCGTCCTTGCCGACCTGCTCCGTGTAGACGGTGTACTGCGGGATCTCCTCGAAGAAGGTGCCGGCGCGCACGTTGGCGGTGACGTTGCGCTTGATGATCTCGTTGAAGCGGTACTGCGCCTCGCGCAGCCCGGCCGGCTCCACCTCCGTCGAGAACCAGACGCCGACGGCCGCCAGCACCACGCCGAGCAGGAGCGGCACGCGCACCAGCCGCACCGGCGAGACGCCGGCCGCGCCGATGGCCATGATCTCCCGGTCGTCGGCGAGCCGCCCCACGCCCAGGATGGCGCCGAGCAGGAAGGAGACCGGCATCACGTAGCCGAGCAGGTGCGGCAGGAGCGCCAGCACCACGCCGAGCACGTCGCCCGGCTCCACCCCGGCCCCGAAGAGGATGTCGGCGCGCGCCAGGAGCTGCGTCACGAGCAGCAGCTGGGTGAGGAAGAGGAGCGCCGCCCCGAAGGGGAGCAGGATCTCCTTCGCCAGGTAGCGATCGAGCCGGCCCACGCGCCGTCCCCGCCGGCCTCAGGGGCCGGTGAGCCGGGCCTGGAGCGCGGCGTCCTTGGCCTCGACCTCGCTGGCCATGCGGGCGCGCTGGGCGCGGACCGCCTCGGCCACCTGGGCGTCGCCGCGGGCGATGATGCGGGCCGCCAGCAGCCCGGCGTTGCGGGCGCCGGCCTTGCCGATGGCGAGCGTGCCGACCGGGACGCCGGCCGGCATCTGCGCCGTGGCCAGCAGGGCGTCGAGCCCCTTCAGGTCGCTCGCCGCCAGCGGCACGCCCAGCACCGGCAGCTCGCTCTCGGCGGCCACCACGCCGGCGAGGTGGGCGGCGGCGCCGGCCCCGCAGATGATCACCTGGATGCCCCGGCCGGCCGCCTCGCGCGCCAGGGCGCCGGTGCGCGCCGGCGTCCGGTGGGCGCTCGAGACGTGCACCTCGGCCTCGACGCCCAGGTCCGCGAGCGCCTTCCTGGCCTCCGACATCACCTCCCAGTCGGAGTCCGAGCCCATGAGGATGAGCACCTTGGGGTTCATGCGCGCTGACCGATGTCCTTTCGGTACTGCATGCCGCGGAAGGAGACGCGCCCCACGGCGTCGTAGGCGCGCCGCGCCGCCTCGGCCACGCCGTCGCCGAGGGCGCAGACCGTGAGCACCCGGCCGCCCGCCGTCACCACCCGCCCGGCGGCGTCGGCCGCGGTGCCGGCCTGGAAGACCTGCTGGTCGGCGTCGAAGGGGCCGTCGAGCCCGTCGATGACGTCGCCGGCCGCCGGCCTGGCCGGGTAGCCCTCGGCCGCGAGCACCACGCCGACCGCGGCGCGCGGATCGACGTCGAGCGCCACGCCGGAGAGGTCGCCCCGGGCCACGGCCAGCAGCACCGGCACGAGGTCGCCGGAGAGGCGCATGAGGATGGGCTGCGTCTCCGGGTCGCCGAGCCGGGCGTTGAACTCGAGGACGCGCGGGCCGCGCGGCGTCAGCATGAGCCCGGCGTAGAGCGCGCCGCGGAAGGGGCGGCCGCGCCGCGCCAGCTCCTTCACGGCGGGCAGGAGCACCGTCTTCTCGATCTCGGCGAGCAGCGCCGGCGAGACCGTGGGCGTCGGGCAGAAGGCGCCCATGCCGCCGGTGTTGGGGCCGCGGTCGCCGTCGAAGATCCGCTTGTGGTCCTGCGCCGGCGGCAGCATGCGCACCCGCTCGCCGTCGGTGAAGGCGATGCAGCTCGCCTCGGGGCCGGTGAGCCGCTCCTCGAGCAGCACCCGGGCGCCGGCGGCGCCGTGCACGCGGGCCACCAGGATCTCCTGGAGCGCCTGCTCGACCTCGGCGACGGCGCCGCAGACCACCACGCCCTTGCCGGCGGCGAGGCCGTCGGCCTTCACCACCACCTGCCCGCCGCGGGCGCGGGCCCAGGCGAGCGCCGGGGCCGGCTCGGTGAAGGTGGCGTACTCGGCCGTGGGGATGCCGGCCGCCACCATGACCTCCTTGGCGAAGGCCTTCGAGCCCTCGATCTCGGCGGCGGCGGCGGTGGGGCCGAAGGCCGGGATGCCGGCCTCGGCCAGCCGGTCGACGAGCCCGGCGACGAGCGGCGCCTCCGGGCCGACCACCACGAGGTCGATCCGCTCGCGCCGGGCGAAGGCGGTGAGCCCGTCGACGTCGTCCACCTTGAGCGGCACGAGCGTGGCCAGGCGGCCGATGCCCGGGTTGCCCGGGGCGGCGAAGAGGGCGCGGACGAGCGGGGAGCGGGAGATCTTCCAGGCGAGGGCGTGCTCACGGCCGCCCGAGCCGACGACGAGGACGCGCATGGGAGGTGGGGCTTATACCATTTCCGTCAGGGCCGGGCGCGCGGCGGGGACGCCGCCAGGTCGAGCAGGAGCCCCCGCGCGGCCCCCACGTCCGGGTCCTCGTCGAGGAGCGCCCGGGCCTCGACGGCCGCCTTCTCGGCGCGCCCGAGCCGGGCGAGCGCGCGGGCGTGGGTGAGCCGGGCCGCCGCCCCGTGCCCGGCGGCCACCGCGGCGCCCGCCGAGGCCTCCGCCCCC
>DASTGK010000625.1:0-3342 GCA_035719085.1 Anaeromyxobacteraceae bacterium | reverse complement strand
GGCCGGCGCGCGCCCGCGCCCCTACGAGGCCAGCGCGCAGGTCGCGCCGATCGTCGAGCGGGAGCGCTCGGCCTCCTTCCCGAGCGGCCACGCCACCCGGGGCGCGCTCTTCGCGGCCCTCCTCGCCGAGCTGGCGCCCGGGGGGCGGGCGGCGCTCCTGCGGCGCGGCGCCGAGATCGGCGAGGACCGGGTGATCGCCGGGGTGCACTACCCGAGCGACGTGGCCGCGGGCCAGCGGCTGGGGGAGGCGCTGGCCCGCGCGCTCCTCGCCGAGCCGGCCTTCCGGGCGGCGCTCGAGGCGGCGCGCGCGGCCGAGTGGGGCGAGGCGGCTGGCCGCTAGAACCAGCCCAGGAAGCCGTTCGCCATCTGGACGAGGCCGGCCGCGCCGAAGACGAGGCCGACGACCCACATGATGGGCCGCTTGATGAGCGCGCCGACCGACGAGAGCATGATGGCGATCTGCAGCAGCATGACGGCGAGCCCGAAGGCGCCGGCGGTGCGCTGGAAGGCCGCCTCGTCGCGCTGCACCGCCTCGGCCTCGGCCTTGATCTGCCCCTTCTCGGCGTCGTAGCGCTCCACCTCGCCGGTCGCCTTGGCGAGGTGCGCCGCGATGGCCTCCTTCGCCTCGGGCGTGCGCGCCTCGAGCGCCTGGACCTGGAGCAGGGTCCGCTCCACCGACACCAGGCTCTGCTTGATGCTCTTCGACTGGTACTGCGCCCAGCGGTCGTTCTCGCGGGTGGTGGCGAGCTGCACCTTGGTGGCGTAGCCGCCGCCCTTGAGCGAGGAGATGGCGGCGCAGACGGCGAGCACGGTGGTGGTGAGCGCCACCCACTGCATCCAGCGCTCCTTCGGCGCGCCGGCCGGCTTGGGCGGCGCGGCGTCGGGGGCGGACGGGGCGTCGTGCTTCGGGGCGGGCGAGGGCTGGGACATCGGGGCGGGCTCCTTCGGAAGGGCGCGAAGGAAACCAGAAGCCCGCCCGGCGTTCAAGCCTTGGGCCGCGCCGTCCCCTTGGCCGCGGCGCGCGCCGCCGCCTTGGCCGCCTTGGCGGCCCGCTTCTTCGCCAGGAAGCCGGTCTCCCGCCGCTCCTGGTGCATCTCGCGCTCGGTCTTGCGCGGCTTCGGCGCGGCGCGGGCGGCCGCCTCCTTCTTCCTGGCCCCCGGCTCGAGCGTCCAGAAGAAGAGCCGCTTCACGACCAGCGTGGCGTAGGCGCCCGGCGGCAGCGTGAACGCCACGTTCACCTTGAGCCGCCCCTCGTTCAGCTCGTCGGGGCGCGCCTCGCCGACGGTGAGCCGGCCCGGGTGGACGACGAGCGGCCGCTCCTCGTGGTCGAAGTGGATCTCCGGCGTGCCCGGCACGGCCAGCGAGGCGAGCGTCATCTTCTCGCGCGCCAGCACGGAGAGCGCCGCCTTGCGGGTCTCGGGGTCGGCGAAGGTCGAGGTCGGGCCGAGGAGCGGGAAGGTGGCGCCGCCGAGCCGGCGCGCCTGGGCGCCGTCGAGCTCGCGCGGGAAGAGGAGCGAGCCGGCCTGGTAGCGGACGGCCACGAGGTGCTGGATGCCGACCACGTCGCGCAGCAGCTGGCGCACCCCCTCGTTCCAGAGCCAGCTCTGGTAGGTGAAGACCTGCAGGGCGCGCCAGCGCGGCTCGGTGCGCAGGAGCGCGCCGCGGAAGTCGGCCGGGTGCTTCTTGAGCCACTTCAGCACCGCCTCGTACCGCTCGGCGCCGGGGTAGGGGTTGCGCCGGGTCCACTCGCCCCAGTGCTCCTTCCAGAACTGCTTCACCTTGGCGTCGTGGGTGAGGTCGAGCTCGCTCGGGTGGGCGATGACGTTCTTGAGCGCGGTCTCGAAGTCGCCGCGCATCAGCTCCTTCACGATGAAGCCCTGGCCGTGCTTGAGCGGCCCGAAGCGCTGCGAGTCGAAGTAGTTGACGACGCCGAGCCGCTGCACCTCGGCCACCGAGGCCGGCAGCCGGGCCACGTCGTCCTCGGAGAGGTCGCGCACCGTCACCGCGAAGCGGTTGGAGGTGGTGTTGGCGGCCGAGAGCGGCGCGCGGCTCCGCCCCATGGGCTTCAGGCGCAGGTCGGCGTCCTGCAGCTCCACGTCGCGCCCGCGGATGGCGACGAGCTGGGTGGTGCGCCCCTGCTTGTCCTTGAGGCCGCAGTAGGTGACGTCGGCGCGGGGGATCTTGAAGCGCGCGCAGAGCCGGTCCACCGCCTCGAAGGTGGTCAGCTTCTGCTTGTCCATCAAATAGACGCGCCAGGGGCCGGCGGGATCGTCGTCGAACCGCCAGGACTCGGTGACGGAGAAGTCTTCCGGCCGCTGCTTGAGCCGCATGGGTCACTCCGGGCGGCGGCCCGGGCGGATCGCTCAGGCCTTCTGCTGCCGGTAGAAGAGGATGATGGTGAGGCAGTGGAACTCGTCGTCCGACGACTGGGTCACCACCCGGTCCACGACCTGCAGATCCGGGTTGGCGCGCAGCCACCGCGTGACGGTCTCGCCGAGCTCCTCGCGCTCCTTGGCCTTGGTCGCGGAGAAGACCTTGACGCCGGTGAACGACACGCGGCGAGTATCGTCGCGCCCCCAGGGTGTGTCAAACTCGCGTCCAGCGCCATGCTCATCGATCTCCACGCCCACAGCCAGCACACCCGCGGTGGCACCCTCGCCCCCCGCGACGTCCTCCGGGCGGCCCGCGCCGCCGGCCTCGACGGGGTGGCCTTCACCGACCTCGACACGCTGGAGGGGCTCGACGAGATCCGGGCCGCCGGCCGCGAGGAGGGCGTGCTCGCCCTGGTGGGCATGGAGATCGCCACCGACCGCGGCCACTACCTCTGCTTCTTCCCCGACCCGGCCCGCGTCCCGGCCCCGCCGCAGCTCTTCGGGGCGACCCGGCCGTGGCCGGTGCGCGAAGTGCTCGCCAAGGTGCGCGAGCTGGGCGGCGTGGTGGTGGCGGCCCACCCCTACGACAAGACGATCGACCGGCCGGGCGGCGACCTCATCTTCACGCTCGACGGCCTGGCGGCGGTGGAGGGGCTGCACGGCCGCAAGCGCGGCACGGCCAACGACCTGGCGGTCGAGGCGGCCGATCACCTCAACCTGCCCTGCGTCGGCGGCTCGGGCGCGCTCGACGACCTGGCCCAGGTGGGCGGGGCGGCCACGCTCTTCCGCGACCCGGTCGCCACCGAGGCCGACCTGGTGGCGCAGCTCCGGGCCGGCACCGTCTACTGCGTGGCGGTGGGCGTGACGCCGGCGCCCGAGGCGCACGGCCACGACGGTCACGGCCACGGCGGCCATGGCCGCGGGGGCGGCCACGGCGGCCGGCGCGAGGAGCACGGCGGGCGGGGCGGCC
>DASTGK010000624.1:0-4275 GCA_035719085.1 Anaeromyxobacteraceae bacterium | reverse complement strand
GCCGAAGGCCTCGAGGAAGTCGCGGACCACCGCCGCCTCGAGCCGCTTCATCGCCAGCCGGCCGCGCCCCTCGAGCGGCAGCCGCGCGCCCGCCATGGTGCCGTGGCCGCCGGCCGAGCCGCCGCGCGGCTCGATCACCTCGCGGATGAGCTTGCCGGCGTTGGAGCGGCCGTCGGTGGTGCGCACCGAGTAGTAGAGGTCGCCCTCGTACTCGCCGTAGGCGAGCGACCAGCGCATCCCCTCGATGGAGAGGAACCGCTCGGCCACCTCGGCCACCATGTCGGGCGCGTAGAGCCGGCCGAGCGGCGCCACCACGGCGTCGTCGTGGATGATCGCCTGCTCGATGGCGGTGTGCGACAGGGCGAAGTAGGCGGCCGGCAGCGCCGGGTGCTCGATGGCCCCCATGGCGTCCTTGTCGACGCGCGGGAAGAGCCAGAGGTAGGCCTCGACGTCCTGCGGCGTGGTCTGGCGCCCCAGGTCGCGGGTGTCGGCCTTGATGCCGTAGAAGAGCGCGGTGGCGATGGCCTGCGGGATCTCGAGCCGGCTGGCGCGCACGTACTCGACCACCACCGTGGAGGTGGCGCCGATGGGGCCCCCCACGTCGGCGATGGCGGCCAGGTGCGAGTCGGGCCGCATGGGGTGGTGGTCGATGACCACGTCGGGGAAGTGGCGCGGCGGCAGGGAGTGGTTGCCCTGCTCCGGCTGCGTGTCGACCATGCAGATGAGGTCGAAGTCGTCGAAGGCCACGCGCGACACCGGCACCACCGGCAGCCGCAGCACCTTGATGAGCGCCCGGTTCTCGGCGCGCCCGATGAGGCCGCCGTAGGCCACCTGCGCCTCGACGCCGGCCAGCCGCTCCAGCAGCCAGGCGAGCGCCACGCCGGCGGCGAGCGAGTCCGGATCCGGGTTGTCGTGGGTGAGGATGAGGGCGCGGCGGTGGCCGCGGGCGTAGTGGACGAGCTTGTCGAGCTTCTCGCGCTGCGCCGGGCCCGGGCGGGCGCGCAGCGTCATGCGGTGGGTGCGGACGCCCCGCAGGCGCGAGGCGGGGTGCTCGTCGGAGGCTTCGGAGGTGGGCACGGTGGCCTTCATGCGATGAGGGAGCGGAGGACCGAGAGGTTCTCCTTGAAGCGCAGGTCGGTCTCGAGGAAGCCGGGGTGGCGGGCGAAGCGCGCGTCGTTCACCAGCCGGCGGAAGGGCGAGAGCCCCATGCTCCCCTCGCCGATGTGCTCGTGCCGGTCGACGCGGCAGCCGAGCCCCTTCTTCGAGTCGTTCAGGTGGAAGGCGTGGACGTGGCCGAGGCCGACCGCCCGGTCGAGCGCGGCGAAGGTGGCGGCGTAGCCCTCGTCGGTGCAGAGGTCGTAGCCGGCCGCGAAGAGGTGGCAGGTGTCCACGCAGACGCCGGCGCGGCGGCGCAGCGCGCCCGGGATCGCCTCGCGGATGGCCGCCAGCTGCTCGAAGGCGTGGCCCAGCGAGGAGCCCTGGCCCGCCGTCGTCTCGGTGAGGAGCTTCACCGCGCCGGGCACCGCCTCGATGGCCCGGGCCATCCCCTCGGCCGCGAGCTTCAGCCCCTCGGCCTCGTCCGGGTTGGAGCCCGGGTGGAAGATGAGCCAGGGGATGCCGAGCGCCTCGCAGCGCCCGAGCTCGTCGGCGAGCGCGGCCCAGCTCTTGGCCCGGATCTCCGGGTCGGCCGCCGCGGCGTTGATGAGGTAGCTCGAGTGGGCCGCCACCGGCAGCCGGGAGCGCTTCGCCTCGGCCCGGAAGCGGTCGACCTCGGCCGCCTCGAGCGGCTTCGCGGCCCAGCCGCGGGCGTTGCGGGTGAAGATCTGGAGGCAGTCGGCGCCGTCCGCCTCGGCCCGCTCGAACGCGGTGGAGACCCCGCCAGCGATGCCTTCGTGGGCGCCGAGGAGCATGGGGGCGGACCTATACAATAGGCGGGCCCTGTGCCGCCACGGTTGGCCGGGGTGTCGCCCCGGGCCAGGAATTGCGCCGTGATCACGGACACCTGAAACGTCGCGCGCCCCGGGGACACCCCTCCAAGGGGTCACCGGGGCGCGGCGCGAGCTGGCGGCGGGTGCCTAGCGGACGAGCTTCTTGGCGCCGTGCTTCCCGGCCTTCTCGACGTGCGAGAAGAGCTTCTCGGCGTGGGCCAGGCCGTTCTCGATGGCGTCCATCGTCAGATCGCGCAGCGAGGCCTCGGGCTGCCGGAAGGCGTCGTAGTACCGCTGCCGGTCGGTGGCGTGGATGATGACCGGCAGGTAGCCCGCCTGGAACAGGATGAGGTTGGCGAAGAGGCGCGCCACCCGGCCCGAGTTCTCGGTGAACGGGAAGACCTGCATGAAGCCGTGGTGCAGCCGGGTGGCCTGGTGGATGGGGTGGGCGTTCTTGAAGTCGGTCGACTCGCAGGCCTCGAAGACCTTCTGCAGCGCGGGCAGGATGCGGGCCGGCTGGGCGATCTCGTGGTAGTAGGTCCGGTGGAGCGGCATGTCCCTGCGCCACTCCGCCACGCTGCGCCCCTCGACCCCGGCGCCGAGCGTCTCGTACAGCTTCTTCACCATCGAGAGGTTGAGCTTCAGCTTCTTCGCCCGGGCCTCCTCGCGGACGAGGTCGAGGGCGGTCTTGTGGTTGCGGATGTCGCGCAGCGCGCCCACGAAGGCGGCGTCGGCCACCGGCTGGTTGTCGAGGGCCAGCTCCAGCTCCTGGCTGGTGTAGACGACGCCCTCGAGCGCGTTCTCGTGGTAGAGCCAGCTCACCTCCCACTTGCGCAGGAAGTCCTCGGCCTGCTCCGGCTGGGCGCGCATGCGCTCGGCCAGGTCCTCGTGCCGGTCATCGATGTCGACGTAACGAGTCCGCATTGGCGCCTCACCTGTCGCCTGGCGGCCGACCGAGGCGCTCCCTCCAGCGCCGGCGACCCGCACAAGCTATCGATATTTCTGCGGTTTTAGCGAAAAAGCCGCAAGGGGTCGGGAAGATAGCCGAAATGGACGCGAGAGGTCAACCGCCGCCTCGACGCGCCCTCCTGGTCTCGGGGAGTGGAACCGCGGAGCCGGCCTGGATCTTCCCGGCAAGAGAGTAACGCAGCGTCCTGCGTCACTGCGACGCAGCGACTATGGCATCATGCGCCGCCGCGCTCGCGCGGCGATCCCGGTGGCCGGTGACGCCCCGGGCGGAGTCCGGACCGGCGGAGGAATGGATGATGGCGCTGCACCCCAGCTTCGGCGGCTGGCGACCCCGACTCCTGCTGGGCGGCGCGCTCGCGCTCGTGGCCCTGGCCGGCCTCTTCGCCGCCATGACCCGCGTCGAGGTGACCGGGCGCTGGCGCGGCCTCTACGTGCTCCAGGGGCGCGACTCGCCCCGGCTCGAGGTGAAGGACGACCTCCTCCTCGGCGACGGCAGCCGGCTCATCGCCAGCGTCTCGCTCACCCGGGTGCGCACGCTCCTCGGCTTCGAGGCGGCGGCGCCGCGGCCGGGCGAGCCCTCGCTGGCGCTCGACTGGGACGCGCGCGACGGGCGCGGGCTGGTGCGCAACCGCTTCGCCGACGGCACCGAGCTGGTGACGCTCTTCGGCCGCTACGAGGACGACGACGGGAAGACGCCGCGCGGGCTCTTCGTCGGCGGCGCGGTCCCGGACATCGCCGCCGACGCCGCACACCAGGACCAGAGCGGAATGGCCTACCACGACGCCCGCGGCTGGACGCACGTCTGGTGCAACGTCAACGAGGCGCTCGTCGACAAGCGCGCCAACGCCTTCGTCTGGCCCTCCACCTGGCGCTTCCTCGGCAGCCGCGTGCTGGTCGACGACGGGCGGCGCGTGGTGCTCGAGACCAACCACGAGGTGGAGGTGCAGGGCGGCACGCTGCGCATGGACCGCTTCGCCTACTTCACGGCCGGCGAGCCCTTCTTCGAGCTCGCCATCCAGCTCACCTCGCTCGGGCCGGGCGAGATCGACTACGCCTACCTCTACGGCGACGAGCCGTGGGTGGGGCGCTTCGGCTCGGCCGACGGCAACGTGGGCTGGGTGCAGGAGCGGATCGTGCTCAACGAGGAGCTCATCGACCCGGCCACGCACCACTGGGGCGGCATCCTCGACGAGAAGTCGGGCTTCGCCAACTACATCGAGTGGCTCGGCGAGGTGCAGCCGTCGCAGGTCTACTTCTCCAACGCGGCCGGCAAGTTCTCGCCCGGCCCCGGGCCGGTGCCGCTCAGCTCGAACGAGGTCTTCATCGGCCTGCAGTGGACCGGGCAGAAGCTCATGCCGGGCGAGGAGCGGAGCATCCG
>DASTGK010000623.1:0-14326 GCA_035719085.1 Anaeromyxobacteraceae bacterium | reverse complement strand
GGAGGACGCGGAGGGCGTACTCCCACAGGGAGCCGTAGCCGGCCTCGAGCCAGGCCTGGCGCCGGTCGAACACCTCGAGGTGGAGGAGGAACTCGACCTGGACGGCCCGCTCGTCGCCGGCGAGCTCGGCGAGGCGGCGGGGGAGGGTGGCGGCGTCGAGCAGCGCGAGAGCGGTGGCGGGCATGGCGTGCACCTCCGGTGATGTTCTCCATTGGTAACACGCACGTTCGGGCCCTCCGGGAAGGGCCCTGGCAGCCCCGCTCACGCATCGGCGCGACCGGGGCGCCGCGCCCGGCCTGGCTCACGCCGGCGCGCACCGCACGGGTCGCTGCGCGCTCACACGGGCCATCCACGCCGCGCGCAGAGCGCGGAAGCCCATCCGCGAGCAGAGTGCGTCAAGCGGAATCGCCGCGCATTTCACTACCGGTTGGGTACGCGAAGGCGCGCCTCGGCGGCCACTGCGGGCGCGAGCCCGGGAGGCCCCCCGCGGGTGAAACAACTGCCTCTGGCGGCAGTGACACATTGCCGCGGCGACGCGCGGCGCCCCGCGGCGACGTCGACCAACGCCGCCGCGCTCGCCTGCCAGCCACGCCCCTCGCCGCCGTCTCTTCGCCACCCCATCGGCGAGCGCTTGGGCTCGAGAAGCCGGCCGTGAGCCAGGCCGGGCGGTCGGCGCAACGATGTGACGAATCCTGAGCCCGGTGGGGGGAGAGGGAGCAGAGGGTTGGAGTTCGTCAGAGGAGTCCGGCGAGCCGCTCCGCCCCGGCGTACACGTTCACCCGCTCGCCGCGCACGAAGCCGCAGAGCGTGACGTTGGCCGCCCGCGCCACCTCGACCGCCAGCGTGGTCGGCGCCGAGACGCAGGCGAGCACCGGGATGCCGGCGCGCGCCGCCTTCTGCACGATCTCGAACCCGCCGCGCCCGCTCACCGCCAGCACCGCCGGCTCGGGCCGGCCGCCGGCCGCGCGCGCCAGGAGGAGCCCGCCCACCACCTTGTCGACCGCGTTGTGCCGGCCCACGTCCTCGTGCGCCGCGATGAGCACGCCGGCCCGGTCCCAGAGCGCCGCGCCGTGCGTGCCGCCGGTGGCGTCCCAGGCCGGCTGGTGGCGGCGCAGCGCCTCCACCGCGCGCGAGATCTCCTCGACCGGGATCGGCTCGCCGAGCGGCAGGGGCGCGACGCCGGAGAGCAGGTCCTCGACCGCGAGCCGCCCGCACACGCCGCAGGCCGACGAGGTGACGCCGCCGCGCCGCGAGACGTCGAGCCGCGCCCAGTCGATGCCGTTGCCCGAGGCCGGGGCCACGTCGATGGTGTTGCCGTACCCCTCGTCGCCGACCCGGCCGCAGTGGAAGACGGCGGTGGCGTCGGCCGCGTCGCGCAGGATCCCCTCGCCGAACAGGTAGCCGAGCGCCAGGCGGTGGTCGTCGCCGGGCGAGCGCATGATGACCGCCACCGTCTCGCCGGCGATCCGGATCTCGAGCGGCTCCTCCACCGCCACGAGGTCGTCGCCGGCGCCCGCCTTCCCGGCCCTCACCACCGGCAGCGGCGCCGCCTTGTGAGTTGCACGAGGCGGAACGGCGGTCCGGGGCTCCGCCGACCCGGCCGGAGCGTCGAATCCTGACCCGGGCGCAGCGTCCTGGGGGTGGGTCGGGTCGGCACCCGCGCCCGAACGATCGTTCTCCTTGGGCGACGGCTCGTTGGGCGTGAAGGATTGATTCGTGTCAACCATCGACTGATGAAGTCCTATTTGAAAATCAGCAGGTTAGGCCCGTTTGGCGTTGACCAGTCAATAATGACAAGTAGACTCCACGTCCGTCAATCTTCGCCCTGAACGGGTCCTGAACCACGCCGGGCTGGGTCGTCCGCTTCCGCAGAGTTTGCGGTGGGGATGGTCTAGTCCCCGGCGCCGTCGCCGTCCACCGCTGCCGGCAAACGTTTCACCGGAGGAGCCACCACCATGAGCCTCAGCAGACGTTCCCTCTTGAAGCTGGCAGGCGCCACGGGCGTCGGCCTGGCCGTGGGCGACCTCGGCGTGAGCGCCAAGGAGCTCGGCGCCGCGGCCGGCGCGCTCAAGCTGGCCGGGTCGAAGGAGTTCACCACCGCCTGCAACTTCTGCTCGTGCGGCTGCGGCATGGTCTGCCACGTCCAGGACGGCCAGCTCGTCAACCTCGAGGGCGACCCCGATCACGTCATCAACCAGGGCGCGCTCTGCTCCAAGGGCGCCGCCATGAAGGCGACGCACGAGTCGCCGATGCGCGTGAAGGAGCCGATGTTCCGCGCGGCCGGCAGCGACCGCTGGGAGAAGATCTCCTGGGACGAGGCGCTCGACAAGCTCGCCAAGAGGCTCAAGGCGACCCGCGACGCCAACTGGGTCGCGACCGAGAAGGCCGGCGACGAGGAGCTCCCGGTCAACCGGACCGACGCCATCGCCTTCCTGGGCGGGGCGCAGAACACCAACGAGGAGTGCTACCTCTGGAACAAGATGGGCCGTCTCCTCGGGACGAGCTACGTCGAGCACCAGGCCAGGCTTTGACACAGCCCCACGGTCCCCAGTCTGGGGGCCACGTTCGGCCGCGGCGCGATGACGAACCACTGGAGTGATCTCCAGAACGCCAAGGTCTTCCTCATCGAGGGGAGCAACACCGCCGAGAACCACGTGATGGCGATGAAGTGGATCCGCAAGGCGCAGGAGAAGGGCGCCAAGATCATCCACGTGGATCCGCGCTTCAACCGCACCTCGTCCATCGCCGACGTCTACGCGCGCATCCGGGCCGGCGCGGACATCGCCTTCCTGTCCGCGGTCATCAACCACGTCCTGGAGCGGAAGCTGTACGACGAGGAGTACGTCAAGCTCCACACCAACGCGCTCTTCCTCACCAGCGCCGAGTTCGGCTTCGAGGACGGGCTCTTCTCGGGCTACGACCACGAGAAGCACAAGTACGACACCTCCTCCTGGTCCTACCAGGTGGATGGCGAGAAGAAGCCGAAGAAGGCGGCCAGCCTCGACGACCCGAAGACGGTCTTCGCCCGGCTGAAGCAGCACTTCTCGCGCTACACGCTCAAGGTCGGCGAGGAGATCTCGGGCATCCCGGCGGAGCAGATCGCGCTCATCGCCGAGACCTACGCCGCCAACAAGCCGGGCACCATCCTGTACGCGCTCGGCATGACGCAGCACACGGTCGGCATCCAGAACATCCGCTGCTACGCCATCCTCCAGCTCCTGCTCGGCAACATGGGCAAGGCCGGCGGCGGGGTGAACGCGCTGCGCGGCGAGCCGAACGTCCAGGGCGCCTGCGACATGTCCGTGCTCAACGGCTACATGTTCGGCTACCTCAACTACCCGAACCACGACCAGCCGACGCTGGAGGCCTGGACCAAGGCCAACGGCACCTTCCGGCGCAAGTTCGCCGTGAACGGCCTCAAGGCCTGGTTCGGCGAGAACGCCACCAAGGAGAACGACTTCGGCTACGGCTGGCTGCCGAAGAAGAGCGGCGCCAAGGACTACTCGGTCTACGGCATCCTCGACGCCGCCTACGCCGGCAAGGTGAAGCTGCTCTGGACCGTCGGGCAGAACCCGATGGTCACCAACCCCAACCTCAACTACGTGCACGAGGCGCTCTCCAAGCTCGACCTGCTCGTGGTGCAGGAGCTCTGGGACACCGAGACCGCCTCCTTCTGGCAGCGGCCGGGCACCGACCCGAAGTCGATCCAGACCGAGGTGCTGCTGCTGCCGGCCGCCTACTTCATGGAGAAGGAGGGGACCATCACCGGCTCGGGCCGCCTGGTGCAGTGGCGGTACGCGGCGGTGAAGCCGCCCGGGCAGGCCAAGGCCGACCTGGAGATCTTCGACACCGTCTACCGCAAGGTGCGCGATCTCTACGCCGCGTCGGCCGATCCCAAGGACGAGCCGATCAAGAAGGCCGCCTGGAGCTACCCGGCCGACGGGATGGCCGAGGCGGTGCTGCAGGAGATGAGCGGCCGGGCCACCCGCGACGTCGTCAAGGAGGACCCGACCAAGAGCCTCAAGGCCGGTGACTTCGTGAAGGGCATCGCCGCGCTCGAGGCCGACGGCTCCACCTCGTCGGGCGTCTGGATCTACGCCGGCGTCTTCGGCGGCGGGAAGAACCTGTCGAAGCGGCGCGATCCCAAGGATCACGCCAGCGGCCTCGGGACCTACCCGGGCTTCGCCTGGACCTGGCCCGGCAACATGAAGATCCTCTACAACCGCGCCTCCTGCGACGCGGCCGGCAAGCCGTGGCCCGGCACCACGCCCGTCATCTGGTGGGACGAGGTCGCCAAGAAGTGGGCCGGCAACGACACGCCGGACGTGCCGGTCGTCACCGACGGCCCGTCCACGCCGAACGGCCAGCGCGCCTTCCGCATGAACGGCGAGGGCGTGGGCCGGCTCTTCGCGGCCGCCCACAAGGACCCGGATCCCAAGGAGAAGGGGATGCCGCGCGACGGCGCCTACGTCCCCAAGGACGGCCCGCTGCCGGAGCACTACGAGCCGGTGGAGAGCCCGGTGTCGAACGCCATGCACCCCGCGGTGGCGACCAACCCGGCCCTCAAGTACCCCCGGGTCAAGGCCAAGCAGCCCATCGGCACGGCCAAGGACTTCCCCTACGTGCTCATGACCTCCTCGCTCGCCGAGCACTGGTGCGCCGGGTCGACGACCCGCAACGTGCCCTGGCTCAACGAGCTGGCGCCCGAGCCGATCTGCGAGCTGCCGGAGAAGCTGGCGGCGAGCCTGTCGGTGAAGACCGGCGACCTCGTCAAGGTCTGGTCGGCGCGCGGCGAGGTGACGGTCAAGGCGGTCGTGACGAGGCGCATGCAGCCGCTGCGCATCAACGGCCAGGAGGTCACCACCGTCTGGATGCCCTACAACTGGGGCTACAAGGGGCTCAGCACCGGCCCGTCCACCAACGTGCTCACCATCGACGCCGTCGACCCGGGCGCGGGGACGCAGGAGACCAAGGCCTGCCTCGTCAACGTGGCCAAGGTCCAGCAGGGCGTCGCGCAGGCGGGCGCCGCCGGGAAGGGGGCCTGAGCCATGAGCCAGACCGCACTCGACAAGGCCCAGGTGAAGGCCACCCTCATCGACACGACCAGGTGCATCGGCTGCCGGTCGTGCCAGGTGACCTGCAAGCAGTGGAACGACCTCGCCGGTGAGAGGACGAAGCAGCAGCCGGGCGACCTCGGGATGCAGAACCCGCGGACGCTCTCCGCCAAGACCTTCGCGGTGGTGACCTACGACGAGGTCGCCGACGAGAAGGCGCCGGGCGGGCTGCACTACGTCTTCACCAAGCGGCAGTGCATGCACTGCGAGGACCCGGCCTGCGCCTCGGCCTGCCCGGTCACCGCGCTGCACAAGACCGCCAGCGGCGCCGTGGTCTACGACGACGCGAAGTGCCTCGGCTGCCGGTACTGCATGTGGGCCTGCCCCTGGGGCGTGCCCACGGCCGAGTGGGACTCGCTGGCCCCGAAGATCCGCAAGTGCACCCAGTGCGCGGACCGGGCGGGCCAGGCGGCCCCCGACGAGCGGAACGGCGTGAAGCTCTCCGAGGAGGAGAAGAAGCGCTACGCCGGCGCCTACGCCACCCCGGCCTGCGTCAAGCAGTGCCCGGCCGGCGCGCTCGAGTTCGGCAACCGCGACGAGCTGCTGAAGAAGGCCCACGCCCGCATCGCGGCCACCCCCGGCAAGTACGTCGACCACGTCTACGGCGAGAAGGAGGCCGGCGGCACCGGCATGCTCTACCTCTCGGCCGTGCCCTTCGAGCAGATCGGGCTCATGGACGTGGGCACCGAGAGCTACCCGTCGCGCAGCGTCGCCGCCCTCGGCGCCGTCCCGCCGGCGGTCATCGGGGTGGGGGCCGCGCTCGGCGGCGTCTACGCCCTGCAGAAGCGCAAGGAGGAGGTGGCGAAGCAGGAGGCTCCGGCCCCCGAGCACCACCACGCCTTCGCGCCGGTCCCGGCCAAGCTCTGGACGCCGGCCAACCTGGCGCTCGCGGCCGTCATGGCCCTCGGCGCCGTCTCGTTCGTGGCCCGGTTCGCCCTCGGCCTCGGCGGGTCGACCAACCTGTCCGACACCTACGCCTGGGGGCTCTGGATCGTCTTCGACCTGGTCTGGATCGCGGTCGCCGCCGGCGCCTTCGCCATGGCCGGCCTGATCTACGTCTTCCAGCGCAAGGACCTCTACTCGGTCGGGCGAGCCGCCGTCTTGATGGGGTTGCTCTCCTACTCCTTCGTCACCGTGACCCTCCTCGCCGACCTCGGCCTGCCGTGGCACTTCTGGCAGCTCGCCCTGCAGGCGCCGAAGCACTCGGCGATGTTCGAGGTCTCCTGGTGCGTCGGCCTCTACGTCACCGTCCTGGCCTTCGAGTTCATGCCGGTGCCGTTCGAGCGCTGGGGCC
The DNA here is from genome assembly GCA_035719085.1 of Anaeromyxobacteraceae bacterium. Taxonomy (GTDB): domain Bacteria; phylum Myxococcota; class Myxococcia; order Myxococcales; family Anaeromyxobacteraceae; genus JADKCZ01. The sequence goes on along the minus strand of DASTGK010000623.1, from coordinate 7,918 downwards.
TGAAGAAGGCCATGGACGCCTGGAAGACCTGGTCGCCGGCCTGGGTGGTCTTCGCCGTCACCCTGTTCGTGTGGCTCATGTCGCGCAACCCGGCCTACACGGCGGGGGCCTTCGCCGTCTTCGCGCTGCTGGCCTGGGCCTTCCGGACCAAGCCCGGCCAGAAGCCGGTGCCGGTCATGCTGGCCATCGCGGCGGTGACCCTCTCCACCATGCACCAGAGCTCGCTCGGCTCGCTCTTCCTGCTCATGCCGGACAAGCTCTCGGCGCTCTGGTGGTCGCCGGTGATGCCGCTCCAGTTCTTCGTGTCGTCCATCGCCGCCGGCACGGCGCTGATGGCCCTCGTGGAGCTCTGGATCGCCAAGGCCTGGAACCGCACGGCGCGCGTCCCGCAGCTGGCGGCCATCGGCCAGGTGGCCTTCTGGGCGCTGCTCGCCTCGCTGTCGCTGCGGCTCGGCGACGTCCTGGTGCGCGGCCAGCTCGGCGCCGCCTTCGCCGGCGGGAAGGGCGCGCTCTTCCTGGCCGAGGTGGTGCTCGGCGGCGTCCTGCCGCTGGCGCTCCTCTCCAGCGCCAAGGTGCGTGAGACGCCGAAGCTGCTCGGCCTCGGCGCCTTCCTCTCCATGGCGGGCGTCGTCTTCAACCGCATGAACGTGGTCGTCTTCGCGATGGACCTGAAGGGCCCGACGCCGCAGATCGCGCCGGCGAGCTACTTCCCGAGCGCGGTCGAGTGGGGCGTCTCGCTCGGCCTCATCGCGGCGACCGTGTTCCTCATGGGGTTCGGCATCCGGCACCTGCCGGTCCTGCCGGAGGAAGAGCAGCACCACTAGCGTCGAAGCCGCATTCCTGGCTACATCCGGTGCTCCCGGCAGGCCCGCCTGCCGGGAGCATCGCCCTTTCCGGAGGCTGCACCACCATGGAGTCCGCCCGCTCGCGCTGGCTGAAGCAGAACCCCTTCCTCGAGCCGCTGGCCCGCTTCCAGGAGGCGGTGGCCGCCGCGGCCGCCGCCGTGCCGGTCCCGCCGGTCGCCCTGCCGGGCTGGGAGGCCTACCGGGCCGAGTACCAGGCCGGCGTGCCGCTGCTGCGCTCGCGGAGCCACGGCCCGGCCCTCGTCGCCGCCGGCGCCGAGGTGCTCGGCGGGCTCGCCGAGCGGGTCCTCGAGGCGAAGCTCCCGGCCAAGCTGCTCGACGGCTGCCGCGAGGTGCGCGACGCCGCCGCCACGCCCGAGGGGCGGGCCCGGGCCATGGCCTGGGTGGTGGCGGCCGAGCCCGAGGGGCCGGAGCCGGCGCAGCCGGGCCTGCTGCGCTTCCTCGGCTGGATCGCGCTCGGCCGGGTGCTGGCGCCGCACGCGGGCGCCTACGCCGAGTGGCGCGACGACGCCGCCTGGCGCCGCGCCCCGTGCCCCACCTGCGGTGGCCTGCCGATGATGGCCCAGCTCGTCGCCCGCGAGGCGGGGCGCGAGCGGGTGCTCGTCTGCGGCTGCTGCCCGACCCGCTGGACCTACCGGCGCGTCGGCTGCCCGCACTGCGGCAACGAGGCGGCCGACCGGCTGGCGCTCCTCGAGCTGCAGGGGCCGGCCGGGCTCCGGCTCGACGTCTGCGAGTCGTGCAAGGGCTACCTGAAGACCTACACCGGCGAGGGGGACGAGGAGCTCTTCCTCGCCGACTGGCCGACGCTGGTGCTCGACGCCATGGCGGCCGAGCGCGGCTACGCCCGCCGCGGCGCCTCGCTCTACGAGCTGTAGCGGCGCGCCCCCCGCCGCCCGGCGCATACCACACGGTCCCCTGCACCCGGACGTTGCACACCGTCCGTGCGTGTGTCCTACTCCACGCGCAGGCCACCGCGGCCAGGGGGACACAGCCACCGGAAGGACGCCAGCAACGGCGGCCGCTCCGCCGCTGGCCCCGCTCTTGAATCAGCGGGGCCACGGAGGGAACGACCGCATGCGCCTCGCCGCTCGCCTCGCCGTCCTCGCCACCGTCACGCTCGCCCTGGCCGCCTGCGGCAAGGGCTGCGGCAAGACCAGCCCCGCCGGGGTGGATCTCTCGCCGCTGCCGGAGCCGCCGCCCCTCAGCATCGCCCCCAAGGCGCTCCCCGGCGCCGGCGGGGAGCTGGCGGTGGTGGTGGCCCGTCCGCAGGGGCCCGCCCAGGGGAACCTGCGGCCGGCCGTCACCTTCTCGAAGCCGATCGTGGCCATGGGGATGGTCGAGGCGGGCGCGCCGCCGGTCCCCATCACCATCGAGCCGAAGCTCGAGGGGGAGTGGCGCTGGCTCGGCTCGGCCACGGTGGAATTCCAGCCGAAGGGGCTCGTCCCGTACGCCACCGCCTTCAAGGTGACGGTGGCCAAGGGGCTGCGCGCCCTCGACGGCGCCGAGCTGGCCGAGCCCTACACCTTCACGTTCGAGACGCCGCGGCCGGAGCTGCAGGAGGTCCAGCCCTGGGCGGGCGACCGCTGGGCCACGCCCGACCAGGTGGTGAAGCTCCTCTTCAACCAGCCGGTCGCGGCGCTCGAGCAGCACGTCCGGCTCCTCGCCGCCGGCCAGGAGTGGCCTTACGCCGCGAAGGAGATCAAGGTGGCCGACGAGCGGCGCACCCGGGAGGGGACGCGCCGGTACGCGCGGCTCGGCTTCGAGGAGCGCGGCCTCCGCGACGAGCAGGCCCGCTACGAGCTGACGCCGAGGCGGCCGCTGCCGCTCGACTCCGAGGTCCAGGTCCGGATCGACGGCGGCCTGGCCGGCGCCGCCGGGCCGCTCACCATGGGGACCGACGCCGTCCGCGCCTTCCGCACCTACGGGCCGCTCCGGGTGACGGGCGTTCGCGCCTGCCCGTACTCGGAGGAGGCCTGCCACTGGGGGCCGCTCGCCTTCGACGCCTCGAACAAGATCGACGTGGCGACGCTGAAGGGCAGGGTGACCGTCACGCCCAAGGTGGAGCTCGACTGGGAGAACGCCCGCGCCCACCACGGCGGGCTCACCGTCCCGGGCGGCTTCCGGCCGGGCGTCACCTACCAGGTGGCCATCGAGCCGGGCGTGAAGGACGTCTTCGGCCAGCCGCTCGAGCGGCGCTTCGCCGGCACGGTCGCCATGCGCGACCTCGATCCGGCCTTCGAGGTCGGCCAGGAGCTGGCGCTCATCGAGCGGGCCGGCGACGGCGCGCTGCCGGCGAGCGCGGTCAACCTGAAGGCGCTCACGGTCCGCACCGTCCCCCTCACGCCCGGGGCGATGGCCCGGGCGCTCGACGAGCGGCGCGCCGCCCGCTCCTTCGACGGCGGCACCACCCGGACGATCCCGGTGGCCACCGGCAGGAACGTCACCAAGACCTTCCCCATCCCGGTCCGCGACTGGCTCGCCGGCAGCGGCACCTCGCTCTTCGCCGTCGAGGTGGTGGCCGACGAGATCCACCCGAAGGAGCGCTGGCAGGAGCGGCGCCGGCAGCAGGTGGTCATCGGCCAGGTGACCGACCTCGCGGTCCACGCCAAGCTCGGCGCCACCTCGGGGCTGGTCTGGGTGACGCGCCTCTCCGACGGCAAGCCGGCGGCCGGCGCCAGGCTCTCGCTCTACGACGGCGAGGGGGTCGAGAAGTGGACCGGCGCCACCGACGCCGACGGGATCGGCAAGGTCCCGGGGCTGTCCGAGCTGGTGAAGGATCCCGAGTACCACTCCGGCGTCCCCTTCGCGCTCGTGGCGGCGCGGCTCGGCGACGACACCGGCGTGACCCTCTCCACCTGGTCCGGCGGCTTCAACCCGTGGGCCTTCGACCTCCGGCCGGACTGGGTCGGGCGCGAGGCCAAGGAGCTGGGCGGCGTCTTCGCCGAGCGCGGCATCTACCGGCCGGGCGAGACGGCCCACCTGAAGGGGATCGTCCGCTACCGGCGGCTGGGGAAGATCCAGTCGCCGCCGGCCGGCACGCCGGTGCAGCTCACGGTCACCTCGTCGCGCGGCAAGAAGCTGCTCGACACGACCGCGCCGCTGACCGGCTTCGGCACCTTCGCGGCCGACGTGGCGCTGCCGGCCGACGTCTCGCTCGGCGGCGCCTCGGTGAGCGCGCTCGCCTTCGTCGACGGCGGCCGGATCTCCTACGAGGCGTCGTTCCGCGTCGAGGAGTACCGCGCGCCGCAGTTCAAGGTGGACGTGGTGGCCTCGGCCCCGGCGCTCGTGGCCGGCGACGCCGTCACGGCGCGGGTGCTGGCCCGCTACCTGTTCGGCGGGGCCATGCCGCGCGCCCAGGTCCGCTGGAGCGTCAACCGCGAGACCACGCCGTTCGCGCCGCCGCGCAACGACGGCTTCGCCTTCGGCAGCCACAGCTGGTGGTGGGACGACGGCGAGCCGGCCCGCTCGGCCGACGTGGCCGGGGCGGGGGAGGGCGAGACCGACGCCACGGGCGCGCTGGCGGTGGACGCCGGCAAGGCCGAGGCGCTCGCCAACCGGACCTGGACCTACACCGTCGAGGCGGAGGTGGAGGACGTCAACCGGCAGCGGCTCGCCAACCGGGCCTCGGTGATCGTCCACCCGGCCGCGGCCTACGCCGGCCTGCGCCGGCCGCGCGCCGGGTTCGCCGAGGCGGGCAAGGCCGACGCGGTCGAGGTGGTGGCCGCCGCGCCGGACGGCGCCCGCCAGGAGGGGCTGGCGCTCGCCGTGGCGGTGAAGCGGCGCGAGTGGAAGTGGGTGAAGAAGAAGCTGGCCGGCGGCGAGTGGTCGAGCGTCAACGAGGTGGTGGAGGAGCAGGTGGCCGCCTGCGCGCTGAAGAGCGCCGCCCAGGGCGTCCCATGCGCCTTCACGCCCGCCACGCCCGGCCTCTACGTGGCCGAGGCGACCGTCACCGACGCGAAGGGGCGGGCGCAGACGTCGCGGCTCCCCTTCTACGCCATCGGCTCGGGCTGGATCTCCTGGCAGCGCGAGGACACCGACCGGCTGGAGCTGGTGGCCGACAAGGAGAAGTACGAGCCGGGCGAGACGGCCCGCATCCTGGTGAAGAGCCCCTGGCCCGAGGCCGAGGCGCTCCTCACGGTGGAGCGCGAGGGGGTGTCGCTCGCCCGCCGCGTCCGGCTCGCCGGCGCCGCCACCACGCTCGAGGTGCCCATCACCGAGGAGTCGATCCCGAACGTCTTCGCCTCGGTGGTGCTGGTCCGCGGGCGCGTCGCCGCCCCGGAGAAGGGGGCCGAGGAGGCCGACCCGGGCCGTCCGGCCGTCAAGGTCGGCTACGTGCAGCTCGCCGTGGAGAAGAGGGCGAAGCGGCTCAGCGTGTCGGTCCGGCCCGACGGCCAGGAGAAGCGGCCGCGCGACAAGGTGAAGGTGGACGTCGAGGTGAAGGACGCGCGCGGCCGGGGCGTGCCGGCCGAGGTGACCGTCTGGGCGGTGGACGAGGGGATCCTGCGGCTCACCGGCTACCAGCCGCCCGACCCGGTGGAGCTGCTCCACCCGGCGCGCGGCCTCTCGGTGCGCGTCGGCGAGTCGCTCGTCCACCTCGTCGAGCGGCGGCGCTACGGCGAGAAGGGGCTCGGCGCGGGCGGCGGCGGCGGGGGCGACGGCGCGGGCGCCGGCTTCCGCTCCGACTTCAAGACCACCGTCCTCTTCGCGCCCGAGGTGGTGACCGGGCCGGACGGCCGGGCCTCGGTGACCATCGACCTGCCCGACAACCTGACCACCTTCCGCATCATGGCGGTGGCCGTCACCCGGGCCGACCAGGCCGGCGTGGGCGGCTCGGAGGTGCGGGTGGCGAAGCCGCTCATGGCGCTGCCGGCCCTGCCGCGGCTGGCGCGGGTGGGCGACCGGTTCGAGGCGGGCGTGGTGGTCCACTCGCCCACCGGGGCGGTCAAGGAGGTGGAGGTCCGGGCCGAGGCGCAGGGGCTGAAGCTCGACGGCGCGCCGACGCAGAAGGTGCTGCTCGGCGCCACCGGGCGCGAGGTGCGCTTCGCCTTCCACGCCGAGGCGCCCGGCCAGGCGGTGCTCCGCTTCTTCGCGAGCGGCGCCGGCGAGCGCGACGGCGTGGAGCAGCGGCTGCCGGTGGCGCTGCCGGTCGAGCCGGAGGCGGTGGCGGTGGCCGGCGACACGCGCGACGTGCGGCGCGAGGGGCTCCTGCCGCCGGGCGGCATCCGGCCGGACGTCGGCGGCCTCGAGGTGACGCTCGCCTCGACGGCGCTCGGCGGCTTCGCCGAGAACATGCGGCAGCTCGTCGACTACCCGTACGGCTGCCTGGAGCAGCTCTCCTCGCGCCTCGTCCCCTTCGTGGCGCTGCGCGAGCTGCAGGGGCGCTTCGGCCTGAAGCACGAGCCGGGCGAGGTGCCGGCCTGGCTCGACGGCGCCATGGCGGCCCGCTTCGGCTCGCGCGACCCGGACGTCATCGTCAAGAAGACCGTCGCCGCCATCGAGCAGCTCCAGAACCCGGACGGCGGCTACCGCTACTGGCCCAGCTCCGGCTGCTCCTCCGAGTACGCCTCGTCCTACGCGGTGCTGGCGCTCGGCCGCGCCGCCGAGGTCGGCTACCCGGTCGACCGCGCCGCGCTCGCCCGCGGCCAGCGCTACCTGGCCGAGACGGTGGCGGCCGGACGCTGCACCCGCTGCGACGCGACCTGCTACCCGCCGGGCGACGCCGTGCGGGTCTCGGCCCTCTACGCGCTCGCCCGCACCGGCGCGCCGCGCGCCAGCGGCTACGGCGAGCTCCTCGCCCGGCGCAACGGGCTGCCGCTCTTCTCGAAGGCGCAGCTCGCCGACGCCATGTTCGTGGGCGGCGGCGACCGCGCCCAGGCCCGGGCGCTCCTGCAGGAGATCGTCAACACGGCCAAGGAGAGCGCCGCGGAGGTCCACTTCGAGGAGGTGGACCGGCTCTCCTACGCGCCGCTCTGGTCCTCCGATGTGCGCACCTCGGCGCTGGTGCTCCAGACGCTGGCCGACGTGAGCCCCGACCACCCGTTCGTCGCCAAGCTGGCCGCCTGGCTCGGCAAGGCGCGCAAGGGGGACGGCCGCTTCGGCTCGACGCAGGAGGCGGCCTACGCCCTCATGGCGCTCGCCGAGGTGACGCGCACCAGGGAGCGCGAGGTGCCCGACTTCACCGCCAAGGTGACGCTCGGCGGCGCGGCGGTGGCCGAGGTGCCGTTCAAGGGGCGCTCCACCGAGGTGAGGACCGTCTCGGTCCCGGCGGCGAAGCTGCCGGCGGCCGGCCAGCCGCTCCCGTTCGACTTCGCGCGCCAGGGGAAGGCCGGCGTCCTCTACTACGGCGCCCTGCTGCGCTACGCGCCGGCCCAGGTGCCGACCACGCCGCTCGAGCGCGGCCTCTTCGTGCAGCGCTGGTTCGAGCCGTACGAGGGGGGCGGGCAGGTGAAGGCGGTGAAGGCGGGCGACCTCGTCCGCGTCCGCGTGCGGCTCGCCACCAACCAGCTCCGGCAGTACGTGGCGCTGTCGGTGCCGCTCCCGGCCGGCCTGGAGATCGTCGACACCTCGCTCGCCTCGACCGCCGGCCAGAAGCGGACGGCGCGGGAGGAGGGGCCGCGCCAGGGGTACGACACCGAGTCGGACGAGGACGAGGGGGCGACCCTCGACGAGCCCCCGGCGCCCGCCTGGACGCGCGGCTTCTGGAGCCCGTTCGTCTTCGAGGAGCGGCGCGACGACCGGGTGCTCCTCTTCGCCGACCGGCTGCCGCCCGGCATCCACGTGGCGAGCTTCGTGGCCCGCGCCACCACGCCGGGCGAGTGGGTGCTGACGCCGGCCCACGCCGAGGAGATGTACTCGCCCGACGTCTTCGGCCGCTCCGACGGCGGGACGTTCAAGGTGGTGCTCTCGCCGCAGGTGGCGGAGCGCTGACGTGCTGGGCAGGCTGGCCGCGGGGGTGGCCGGCGCGCTGCTCGCCGGGCTCTCGGCCTTCGTCCTCGCCCCGCTGCCGGAGGGGCTCCTGGAGCGGCGCCCGGTGGCCGCCGTCCGCTTCACCGACC
>DASTGK010000622.1:0-3039 GCA_035719085.1 Anaeromyxobacteraceae bacterium | reverse complement strand
GGGCTCGGCCTCCTCGAGCTGCTCGCCCGGCGCGCCGCCCAGGAGCCGCTCAACCTCGTGGCGACGGGCCTCTTCGCGCTGGCCGTGCTCCACACCTTCCTGGCGCCGAGCCTGCTCGCCGCCTCGGGCCGGCTGCGCGCGCGGCTCGAGCGCGAGCGGGGCGGGCCGGGCCACAGCGCCCGGGTGGAGCTGCTCCACCTCCTCGGCGAGGTGGAGGTGGTCTTCGGCCTGTGGGTGCTGCCGCTCCTCGCGGTGCTGGCGCTCACCCGCGGCGCCCGCGCCCCGGAGCGGCTCCTCGCCGGCCTCTCCTTCACCGAGCCGCTCTTCGTGGTGGTGGTGATGGCCATCGCCTCGACGCGGCCGGTGCTCGCCTTCGCCGAGGCGCTGCTCGGCCGGGTGGCGCGGCTCGGCGGCGGCACGCCGCTCGCCTGGTGGCTCTCGGTCCTGACGCTCGGCCCGCTCCTCGGCTCCTTCGTCACCGAGCCGGCCGCCATGGTCATCTGCGCGCTGCTCCTGTCGCGGCGCGTCCTCGACCTCGAGCCGGGGCGCGCCCTGCGCTACGCCACGCTCGGCCTCCTCTTCGTCGACGTCTCGGTGGGCGGCACGCTGACCCACTTCGCGGCGCCGCCGGTGCTGATGGTCGCCTCGGCCTACGGCTGGGACACCCCCTTCATGCTCGGCCACTTCGGCTGGAAGGTGGTGCTGGGCGTCGCCGCCGCCAACGGCGCCTACGCCCTCTGGTTCCGCCGCGAGCTCCGCGCGCTCGCCGACCGGGCGCGCCGCCGGGAGGCCGGGCCGGCCGCGGACGAGGAGCCGGTGCCGGCCTGGATCGTGGCCGTCCACCTCGGCTTCCTGGCGCTCACCGTCTTCGCCGCCCACACGCCGCCGCTCTTCCTCGGCGCCTTCCTCCTCTTCCTCGCCTTCCAGCGGGCCACGGCGCCGCACCAGCAGCCGCTCGACCTGCGGCCCCCGCTCCTCGTCGGCCTCTTCCTCGCCGGGCTCGTGGTCCACGGCGCGCTCCAGCCCTGGTGGATCCAGCCGGTGCTCTCGCGGCTCCAGCCGCTCGCGCTCCTGCTCGGCGCGGCGGCCCTCACCGCCTTCAACGACAACGCCGCCATCACCTACCTGGCGTCGCTCGTGCCCGGCTTCACGCCGGCCATGAAGTACGCGGTGGTGGCCGGCGCCGTCACCGGCGGCGGGCTCACCGTCATCGCCAACGCCCCCAACCCGGCCGGCCAGGCGGCGCTGGCGCGCCACTTCCCCGACGGCGTCTCGCCGGCCCGGCTGTTCCTCGGGGCGCTCCTGCCGACGGTGATCCTCGGGGCGGCGCTCCTCCTCCTGCCCTAACGTCCCTGGAAGCGCGGCGGCCGCCGCTCCGCGAAGGCGCGGCGCCCCTCCTGGATGTCCTCGCTCTCGAAGGCGCGGCGGCGCAGCGTGGCGATCTCCTCGCGCTCGGCCGCGGAGAGGCCGCGCTCGTGCGTCGCCTCGAGCAGCCGCAGGATCCGCTTCATCCCCTGCACCGCCAGCGGCGCGTTGCGCGCGATCTCCTCGGCCAGCGCCAGCGCCGCCTCCTCCGCCCCCTCGGCCGGCACCAGCCGGTTGACGAGCCCCCAGGCGTGGGCGGTGTGGGCGTCGACCGGGCGGCCGGAGAAGAAGAGCTCGCGCGTGCGCGCCCCGCCGACCAGCTGCAGGAAGCGGCGCAGGCCGCCCTCCGGGTAGACGACGCCGAGCTTGGCCGGCGGCATCCCGACCTGCACCCCCTCGCGCGCCACGCGCAGGTCGCAGGTGGAGGCCAGCTCGAAGCCGCCGCCGTAGGCGGGGCCGTTCAGGAAGGCGACCGTGGGGAAGGGGAGCGCCTCGAGCGCCTCGGCGCAGCGCTCCACCGCCTCGTCCGGCCGCTCGCCGCGGACGTTGACGCCGCCCATCTCGGCGAGGTCGAAGCCGGAGGAGAAGGCCTCGTCGCCGGCGCCGCGCAGCAGCAGGCAGCGCACCCCGTCGCGCACCGCGGCGGCGCAGGCCGCCTCGAGCTCGTCGAGCGCGCGGAAGTCGAGGGCGTTGCGCTTGTGCGGGTTGTCGATGGTGAGCACCCGCACCGACCCGCGCTCCTCGCCGCGGACGCGCGGGCGGGTCATCCCAGGACCACCAGCAGGTCGCCCTCGGCCACCGCCTGGCCCGGGGCGCACCGGATCTCGACCACGGTGCCGCCCACCTGCGCCTCGACCGGCATCTCCATCTTCATCGACTCGAGGATGACCACCGCGTCGCCCGGGGCGACCGAGGCGCCCTTGCCGACCTCGATGCGGACCACCGTGCCCGTGATGTGCGCCGTCAGCCGCTCCGCCATGTACGCCTCCGCCTGGTGGGGCGGGCGCCGGGTGCGGCGCCGCGCCTGCGCTTCCAACGAGGGGCCCGAGGCTAGTACCTCGCCGCGGGTGCGGCAACGTCCGCGTCGAGCCCGGCGCCGGCCCCCCGCTCCGGCCGCGCGCCAAAGGAGCCGGGGCGCGGTAACCTCGCCGCCCATGACCGACCCGCGCGCCGAGGTGACCCGCCGGCTCGACGGCTGGCGGGCGGCCGCCGCGCGCGCCGGGCGCGACGACGCCCGCGTGGCGCTCCTGCGGCTCCTCGTCTTCCTCGCAGCGCTCGCCACCGGCTGGGCGGTGCTCTCCGGGCCGCGCTGGCCGGCCGCGGCGCTCCTCCTGCCCGGGGCCGCCTTCCTGGCCCTCGTCGTCCGGCACGACCGGGTGCTCGCGGCGCAGGCGCGGGCGCGCCGGGCCATCGCCTTCCACGAGGGGGCCATCGCCCGGCTCGACGGCCGCTTCGCCGGCCAGGGCGTCCCGGGCGACCGCTTCGCCGACCCGGACCACCGGTACGCGCTCGACCTCGACCTCTTCGGCGCTGGCTCGCTCTTCGAGCTCCTGTGCGCGGCGCGCACCCGCCCCGGGGAGGAGCGGCTCGCCGCCTGGCTCCTCGCGCCGGCCGGCGCCGACGAGGTGCGGGCGCGCCAGCGGGCGGTGGCCGAGCTCTCGCCGCGGCTCGACC
>DASTGK010000621.1:0-11768 GCA_035719085.1 Anaeromyxobacteraceae bacterium | reverse complement strand
CACCCACGTCACCCCCGTCGAGGAAGCCCTCCTCCTCGCCACCGTGGCCGCCTACCCCGACCGCGTCGCCCGGCGCCGCGCCCCGGGGGGCGACGAGGTGGTGCTGGTGGGCGGCGGCTCGGCCCGGCTCGACCCGGCCTCGGTGGTCCGGGAGGCCGGCCTGCTCGTGGCGGTCGACGCCGAGGAGCGGCGCGGCGACCGGCGGCCGCAGGGGGCGCCGGGCGGATCGCGGGCCGAGGCGCGCGTCCGCATCGCCTCGCTCGCCACGGCGGAGATGCTGCTCGACCTCTTCCCCGCCTCGCTCCAGTACGACGAGGCGGTGGGCTGGAACGCCCAGGCGGAGCGGGTCGAGGCGACCGAGCGGCTCCGCTACGAGGACCTGGTGCTGGAGGAGAGCCGGGCCAGGAGCCCCGACCCGGCGCTGGTCGCCGCCAGGCTGCGCGAGGAGGCGCTCGCCCGCGGCGTCCGCGCCTTCGCGCCGGAGGGGGCGCTCGACCGGCTGCAGGCCCGCGTCGCCCTCGTGGCCCGCCACGCGCCGGCGCTCGGCCTCGCCCCGCCGACCGAGGCCGACCTGGCCGAGGCGCTCGGCGACCTGTGCCTGGGGCGTCGCAGCTTCGCCGAGCTGCGCGAGGCCGACCTGCCGGGGGCCCTGGCGGCCCGGCTGCCCGGCGCGGCGCGGGCGGCGCTCGACCGGCTGGCGCCGGAGCGGGTGACGCTCCCCGGCGGGCGCTCCGTGGCCGTCCAGTACGAGGCGGGCAAGCCGCCCTGGATCGAGAGCCGGCTGCAGGACTTCTTCGGCATGGCGCAGGGGCCGGCGGTGGCCGGCGGCGCCGTGCCGCTGACCCTCCACCTGCTCGCCCCCAACCAGCGGGCGGTGCAGGTGACGAGCGACCTCTCCGGCTTCTGGGAGCGGCACTATCCGGCCTTGCGGCGCGAGCTCGGCCGGCGCTACCCGCGCCACGCCTGGCCCGACGATCCGCGCCACGCCACGCCGCCCGCCCCGCGACCGCCGCGCCACCGCGGCTGACCCTCGCCCCCGGGACGCCGGCGCCGGCCGCGCCTCGTTGACACCTCCGCGCCCCGCGCGTACACAGGCGCGGGCTCGCTGCGAAGCCGGCCGGCCGCGTCACCCGCCCGTCACCTCCGAGGTCTCGTCATGCCCGAGACGGCCACGACCAGCGCGCTCTTCGGCGACCCGCGCTTCATCTTCTTCTCCGACCTGCTGGGCCGTCCGGTGGAGTCGGCCGGCGGCGCGCGGCTCGGCCGCCTCGCCGACCTGGTGGTCGCCTCCGGCGAGCCCTACCCGCCGGTCGAGAGCCTGGTGGTCAAGGGTCCGCGGGGGCGGCTCCTCTTCCCCTGGAGCGCGGTGGAGCGGGCCGAGGGCGGGGCGCTGACGCTGCGCGCCGACGCGGCCGGGGCGCCGCCGCCGGAGAGCCCCCCGGCCGACCGCATCCCGCTCGCCGAGGAGCTGCTCGACCGGCAGATCGTCGACGTCCACGACGCCAAGCTGGTGCGGGTCAACGACCTCCACTTCCTCGAGGTGAAGGGGCAGCTGCGCGTGGCCCACGTGGACGTCGGCTTCCGCGGCCTGGTGCGGCGCATGGGCTGGCAGCCGCTCGTCGACCGGGCGGTCCGGCTGGTCCGGCCGAAGGCGCCCTACCTCTCGGCCGACCAGCTCGTCTCCTGGAAGCTGGTGCAGCCGCTCGACCGCTCGCCCGGCCGGCTCCGGCTGGAGGTGGCGCAGCGGATGCTCGCCACCCTCCACCCGGCCGACCTGGCCGAGATCATGGAGGAGCTGAGCCGCGACCAGCGCACCGTGCTCTTCGAGCGGCTCGACGTGGAGACGGCGGCCGACGCCCTGGAGGAGGCGCCGACCGAGCTGGCGGCCCAGGTGCTCGAGGAGGTGGCCCCGGAGAAGGCGGCCGACATCCTCGAGGAGATGGCGCCGGACGAGGCGGCCGACGTCCTCTCCGACCTGCCCGGCGACACGCGCCAGGAGGTGCTCGCCGCCATGGAGCGCCCCGAGGCGCGCGAGGTGGAGGCGCTCCTCGCCTACCCGCGCGACTCGGCGGGCGGCCTGATGACGCCGGATCGGATCCAGCTCCTGCCGGACCAGACGGTGGCCGACGCCATCGTCGAGCTGCGGCGCCGCGCCGAGGAGCTGCCGCTCGTCTACGAGCTCTTCGTCGTCGATCCCGGCGGCAAGCTGGCCGGCCTGTGCACGCTGCGCGACCTGCTGCTCAACGACGCCGGCACGCCGCTCGGCACCATCATGCGCGAGCCGCCGGCCACGGTGACGGTGGGCGACAAGCTGAGGGAGGTGGCCGGCGCCGCCGCCAAGTACAACCTGGTCTCGGTGCCGGTGGTGGACGACCAGGGCGTGCTGCACGGCATGGTGACGGTGGACGACATCCTGGCCGAGGTGGTCGATGCCCGCTGAGGCCGTGGCGCAGGCGCCGCAGGGGCGCCGCGTCCCGTTCACGCAGAAGGTGATGCTCTTCCTGGCCGTCTTCGGCCCAGGGCTCATCACCGCCAGCGTCGACAACGACGCCGGCGGCATCACCACCTACTCGCTGGCCGGCGCCAGCTACGGCTACGACCTGCTCTGGAGCCTCCTCCCCATCACCGTGGCGCTCATCGTGGTGCAGGAGATGAGCGCGCGCATGGGCGTGGTCACCGGCAAGGGGCTCTCCGACCTCATCCGCGAGAACTTCGGCGTCCGGGTCACCTTCTGGATGTCGATCGCCCTCATCGTCGCCAACCTGGGCAACGTCATCGCCGAGTTCGCCGGCGTGGCCGCCAGCCTGGAGATCTTCGGCGTGCCGGTCTGGGCCTCGGTGCCGGCGGCGGCGGTGGGCGTCTGGCTGCTGGTCCTCAAGGGGACCTACCGCAGCGTCGAGAAGTTCTTCCTGGTCGCCTCGGCCTTCTACGTCTGCTACCCGATCACGCTCTTCTTCGCCCACCCGGACTGGGGCACGATCGGCACCGCGCTGGTGGTGCCGCGCTTCCACGCCGATCCGGCCTTCGTCGGCATGCTGATCGGCCTGGTGGGCACCACCATCGCCCCCTGGATGCAGTTCTACCTGCAGGCCGCGGTGGTGGAGAAGGGCATCAAGCCGGAGCACTACGGGCTGTCGCGCCTCGACGTGGTGGCCGGCTGCGTCGTCACCGACGTGGTGGCCTTCGCCATCGTGGTGGCCTGCGCCGCCACCATCCACGTGGCCGGGGTGCGGGTGGAGACCGCCGGCCAGGCCGCCATGGCGCTCGAGCCGCTGGCCGGCCGCTACGCCTCCTGGCTCTTCGCCTTCGGCCTCTTCAACGCCAGCTTCTTCGCCGCCGCCATCCTGCCGCTCTCGACCGCCTACTACGTCTGCGAGGCCTTCGGCTGGGAGTCGGGGGTGGACCGGAAGTACGGCGAGGCCAGGCAGTTCTACTGGCTCTACACGTCGATCCTGGTGGTCGGCGCCCTGGTGGTGCTCTGGCCCCGGCTGCCGCTCGTCCCGATCATGCTCATCTCGCAGATCGTGAACGGCGTGCTGCTCCCCTTCATCCTGGTCTTCATGCTGGTGCTGGTGAACAAGCGGAAGCTCATGGGCGAGTGGGTCAACGGGCGCTGGTTCAACCTCGTCGCCTGGGCCACCACCGTCATCATGATCGCCCTCACGCTCTGGCTGGTGGTGGCGGGCGTGCGCGACCTGCTGGCCTGACCCGGCGCCGAGACGCGAACAGGGCGAGCCGCCGTGGCGGCCCGCCCCTTTCGCGTGCACCTGGGCTCGAAGGTGCCCGCTACGGCGTCGTGCTCGTGCCGCTCCCGCCGCTCGTCCCGCCGCCGTGCGGCTTGCAGATCCCGTCGGTCGCGTCGAGCTCCATGCCGGCCGGGCAAGTGGTCGGGGCCGGCGCGGGGGTCGGGGCGGGCGCGGGGGTCGGAGCCGGCGCGGGGGTGGGCGCCGGGGCGGTGGCGGTGCCGCCGTGCGGCTTGCAGACGAGGTCGGTCAGGTCGAGCTCCATGCCGTCCGGGCAGACGATCGGGATCGGCGCGGGCGCGGGGACCGGGTCGGGCGAGGGGGCCGGCGCCGGGTCGGCCGCGCCGCCGGACGGCTTGCAGGTGTTGTCGCTCGCGTCGAGCTCCATGCCGGTCGGGCAGGTGGCGGGGCCGCCGGAAACCGGGGCCGGGTCCTCGGGGTGCGCCTTGCAGACGCCGTCGTCGCACTCGAAGCCGGCGTCGCAGGCCGGGTCGCACATCGCCGGGTGCTCGGGCTCCGGCTGGCAGGCGCCGCCGTCGCACACGAAGCCAGCGCCGCAGGCCGGATCGCAGGCCGCCGGATCCTCGGGGTGCAGCTTGCAGGTGCCGTCGTCGCACTCGAGGCCGGCGCCGCAGGCCGGATCGCAGGCGGCGCCGTGGCGCACCTCGACCGTGCCCAGGTGCTCGAGCTCCGCCTCGCGGGCGTTGTCCTTCGCGTCGTGCCGCTCCGACTCGATGGCGTGCTCCACCTCGCCCTCGGGCCCGTGCTCGATCTCGACCAGCTTGAGGCCAGTGGCGTCGTCGCTCGACCGGACCGAGACGGTGACCTTGGCGCCGAGCTTCAGGTCGCGCGGCTCGAGCTCGATGCGCCGGACGGCGCCGTCCTTCGGCTGCGCCTCCGTGATCTTGAGCTCGGTCTCGACCTTCAGCGCGCCCGCCGGCACCGTCAGCTTCACGCCGCCCTGCGTCTCGAGCACGCCGCCCGCGGCGCCCAGCTTGGCCGACGCCGACCGCCCGCTCCCGCTGCACGCCGCGATCGTCGCGGCCACCGCCACCAGCATCCCGACTCGTCCGAAGCGCATCATGGTGTCGCTCCTCCTGTGGACGTGACACCGGGTCGCGCGTTCACGGGACAGCCCGGTGCGTGAGGAACGGAGGGCCCTCGGTGGCGTGGGGCGAAGATCCGGCACCGCGCGGGTGCGCCCGCACGATGAGCCGTGAGCCTCGGAGTGAATCGAGCGACGCGCCTGGCGCGAGCCGCCGCGCGTCGGCGGCGGCCGCGCTTCGACGGACGGGCGATGGGTGGAGGGCCCGGCCCGCTACGGCGCGAGCTCGGGGACGCCGGTCGAGGAGCCGGCCGGCGAGGTGGCGCGCCCGAGCTGCCCCTCGGCGTTGCGCCCCCAGCACTTGATGGCAGGCTGGCCGGTGGCCGGCGCCACGGCGAGGTCGACGAGCGCGCAGGTGTGGGCGCCGCCGCCGGAGATGGAGAGGAGCTGACCGCCGGGCACCACGTCGGCCGCGTCGGCGATCGGGCCGGGCGCGAGCGCCACGCCGGCCTGGAAGTCGTCGTTCTTGCCGGCGCACTTGAACGAGACCTCGAGCGCGCGCGAGGCGCAGGTGTGCGCCGCCCCGGCGCCGAGCAGGCCGTCGAGCCGGGCCTGGTTGTCGAGGACGGTCGCCTGCACCGGCGCCAGCGCCGGGCTGGGCGCGATGCCGCCGTCGCCCAGCTCGTGCGAGGCGTTGTCGCCCCAGCACCAGAGCCCGTCCTTCTTGGTGCCGCTCGCGCCGGAGACGAGCGCGCAGGCGTGCGCGTTCCCGACCGCGAGGCCGAGCAGGCCGAGGGGCGGCGCGATCGGGGCCGGCAGGCCGGCCACGACGACCGGCGTCGGCTCGGCGGCGCTCACGGCCCCACCCTTGCCGGTCTGGCCGGAGCCGTTGGCGCCCCAGCAGCGGATCTGGCCGGAGAGGAGCGCGCAGGTGGTCGAGCCGAAGGTCGAGATCAGGGTGGCGCCGCTGGCGATGGCCGCGGTGGCCGACGGCGAGGGCACCGACGCCGAGAGCGAGCCGCTGCCGACCTGGCCCGCCCCGTTGGCGCCCCAGCAGCGGACGGCGCCGGCGCTGGTGCGGGCGCAGGTGTGGCCGAGCCCCGCCACCACCTGGATCACGTTCGGGAGCGAGCCGGCCACGGGCGCGGGCGCGGGGTCGGAGGCGCCGGTCGTGCCGCGGCCGAGCTGGCCCGAGCCGTTGGCGCCCCAGCACTTCACCACGCCGTCGTGCACGGCGCAGGTGTGCTGCGCGCCGGCCGCGACCGCGGTGACGACGCCGCCCGCGAAGACCTGGGCCGGGGTGGTGCCGCCGGCGCCGGCATGGCCGAGCTGCCCCGCCGTGTTGTCGCCCCAGCAGAAGAGGCCGCCGCCCTCGACGATGGCGCAGGTGTGGTTGGCGCCGGTGGCCACGGCGGCCGGCCGGACGCAGCCGGTGGCCGTCTTGAAGAAGCCGGCGGCGCAGGTGAAGTCGCAGCCGAAGCTGCCGCCGCCCTGGTCGGCGCAGACCGCGGTGCCGTTCGGCGGCGCGGCCGGGCAGACCTGGCAGGTGTCGCCGCAGGCGGCGACGCTCTGCTCGAGGCAGAGGTTCTGGGTGGCGCAGAACCGCGCCGGCGCGACGCAGGTGAAGCCGCAGGCGTAGACGCCGCCCGCCCCCTTGACGCAGGCGCGCGCGGAGCCGGCCGGCGCGGCCGGGCAGACGTCGCAGGCGGCGCCGCAGTGGTCCGGATCGGTGTTGGCCTGGCAGACGGGGCCGGTGGCAGCGCACAGGTGCTGCGTGTCCGGGTTGCACGAGTTGCCGTTCGCCACCTTCGGCACGCCCGCCTCGTCGTAGAGCGAGCCGCCGCAGGCCCCGATGCCGAGGCCGGCGAGGGCGGCGAGGACGACGGCGGGGCGGGGGGCTCGCATCGCGGATCCTAGAGGCCGTAGAGGACGACCAGGGTGAGGCCGAGGGCGGGGCGCAGCTCCCGCTTGTCGTCGAGCTTGAGCGACCGGGCGCCGCCCGCCAGGTCGAGCGCGGCGCGCAGCCGGCCGATCGGCATGGAGAGGCGCAGCGCCGCCGCGGCCGTCAGGTCGCCGGTCTCGAAGTGGCGGCCGTCGTGCAGGGCCTGGGTGTTCCAGCCGCCGCCCACGTCCAGGCCGCCCTCGAGCAGCACCCGGTAGCCGGCCAGCGGGTAGAGCAGCGTGGCCCCGCCGCCGAGCCGCGTGTAGTCGTAGCGGAGCGTGCCGTCGCGCACGCTGCCGAAGGCGTAGTCGCCGTGGACGACGAGGCCGAACGGCCCCACCTCGCGCCGCAGGCCGGCGCGCAGCGACGGGACCACGCCCGCGCCCGGCAGCCCGACGTAGTGGCCGCCCGCGCCGAGCCACCACTCGGTCGGCATCGGCCCGCCCTTGGCGCGGGCCATCTCGTAGCGGGTCGGCGTGAGGCGCGGCAGCATGCGCGTCTCGCCCCGGTCGAGGTGGACGTCGCCGGTGGCCCGCCCCTCGCGCGCCCGCCGCTCCACCGCGTAGGCGCCCGCCGGCAGCGCCAGCGCCAGCTCCATCGCGCCGGCCGGCACCTCGGCGACCAGGCCGCGCGGCCCCTTCAGGACGTAGAGCGAGCCGGGGTCGATGGGGACGAGCAGCTTGGCCTCGGCGCGGCGCAGGTCGGAGAGGATGACGTCGCCGCGGCCGGACATCTTGAAGTCGTAGGTCGGGTGCTGCGTGCCGCTCAGCGTGCCGGCGGTGGCCGCCACGGTGGCGGAGGCGGTGTAGCGGAAGGCCTCGGCCATGGTGACGCGGCCGTCGCCGTCGGCGTCGCCGGCGCCGCGCAGCGCCACCTCGAGGTGGTGCGTGAAGAAGCTGCCGCCGATGGCCGCCGACTCCTGGGCCGCCTCGCCCACCGCCGTCGAGGCGATGAAGGCGGTGCCGCGCACCTCGTCCACCGGCAGGAGGAAGTCGACCCGGGCCTCGGCCCGCGCCCCCTTCACCTGCGTCAGGGCGCCCGCCTCGCAGGCGTCGACGATGACGATCTTGGCCTCGGCGCTCGAGTGGGCCGCCGCCTCCTTGAGCTCGTCGTAGGTGACGCGGTCGTTGGCGAACTCCAGGCCGCCGTTGCCGGCGTGGCCGGAGAAGTAGACGATGAGGAGCGTCTTCTCGCCCGCGGCCCTGGCCGCCTTGACCTTCTCCTCGGCGCGGCCGAGCGCCTGGCGGAAGGCCTCGGCCCCCTGCCCGCGCTGCAGCTCCACCTGGTCGGTGTTGAAGTCGCCGAGCTCTCGCAGCGCGCGCTCGAACCGCTCGGCGTCCTTCTCGGCGAACCAGAGCTTGGCCCGCCCAGGGGCCCCCTGGTTGGAGCCCGCCACCACCGCCACCCTCCCTTGCACCGCCCCGGCTGCGAGCGGGACGAGGAGCGCGAGGGACGCGGCGATGGCGCGGAAGGTCACGGCTTCTTCTCGAGGAGCAGGGAGTCCTGGGTGGTACCGGCCGGGAGGCCAGGCACCGTCCGGACCAACCTAACCATCTCCGCGCTGCCTGCCATGGCGGCGCGGGCGGACTGCTCGACCCGTGACCACGGCACAGGCTGAGGGGCGCACAGGGCCAGGAACCGCTCCGGCCCCGGCTGGCCGTCGAGGACCGCGCCGCCCGGCAGCTCGGCGGTGCGCAGGAGCTCGGCGCCGCCGTCCCCCTCCGTGGGGTAGAGGCGCGACACCTGCCCCTTGGCGTCGACCGAGACGACCCAGAGGCGGCAGGGGCGCGAGGGGCGGACCTTGAAGCGGAGCGCCGCGTCGGCCGGCACCGCCTCGCCGTCGCGCGCCGAGCGCGGGCCGCCGGCGCCCTGCAGGAAGACGGCGAGGCCGATGGTGTTGCCGCCCTTGACCCCGAGGTAGTCGTCCGGCGGCGTCGCCGGGCGGAAGAGGACGAGGATGGCGGCGGCGGCGGCGAGCGCCGGGATGGGGGCGAGCCAGCGGGCCAGGTCGAAGAGGGGGCGCCTGGCGGCCGCCTCCTCCACCGCCTCGACCGTGGCCGGGTAGACGAAGCGCAGGAAGTCCTCGCCCTGCCGGCGCATCTCCTCGACGCGGGCGGTGCAGCGGGTGCAACCTGCGACGTGCGGGCGGAGCGGCGAGGCCTCGGGCTCGAGGAGGAAGCGCTCCAGCGACAGATCAGATGGGCAGCGGGCGGTCATCGTCAGCTCCTGGCGAGGTACCGGCGTGCGGTCTCCAGGAAGCGATCCAGCTTCCGGGCGACGGTCCGGCGCGAGATGCCGAGCAGCTCGGCCACTTCCTCGTGCTCCATGCCATCCACCAGCACCCCGACGGCGACCGTGCGCGTGGTCTCGTCGCACTGCTCGAGCACCTGCTGCGCCAGCGCCCGGTCCGGGTAGACGTCGGCGGGGGTGGTGTCCGCCACCTCGAGCTCCGGCATGGCTGCGTCGTCGCCGCGTCGGGCGGCGTTGCGCCGGATGTTGAGGCAGTGGTTGGTCGCGACCCGGTAGATCCAGGGGAGCACCGTCTCGCGATCTTCCAGCTTCGACATGTCGCGAACGAGCTTCACGAAGACCTCCTGCGTCGCATCCTTGGCGGCCTCCGGCTCCTTGAGGATCCGCAGGCAGCGCCGGTAGACGGCCGGGCCGTATTGCCGGTAGAGCTCCGCAGCCCTGCTGCGGTGGTCCGTCAACGTCGGCCTCCTTCCATCAGGACACCCGGTAGTCCCCGGATGTGCCAGTGAGCGGTGAGATCTGGCACGGTAGGCGCGAGATCCGCGACTCGACAAGGGATTCTGGAGGGTGACGAACGCCCTACCCAACCCGCCAGGGACGCACCGCGACGACCCGGAGTCCGGCCTCAGACCTCGAGCAGGAGCCGCTCGGGGTCCTCCAGGCACTCCTTCACGCGGACGAGGAAGCCGACCGCCTCGCGGCCGTCGACGAGCCGGTGGTCGTACGACAGGGCCACGTACATCATCGGGCGGACGGCGATCGCGTCCCCCTCGATGGCCACCGGCCGCTTCTGGATCTTGTGGAGGCCGAGGATGCCCGACTGCGGCGGATTGAGGATGGGCGTCGAGAGGAGCGAGCCGTAGATGCCGCCGTTGGAGATGGTGAAGGTGCCCCCGGCGAGGTCGTCCATGGTGATCCGGTTCTCGCGCGCCTTCCTGGCGAGCTCGCCGACGGTCTTCTCGATCTCGGCGAAGGAGAGCCGGTCGGCGTCGCGCACCACCGGCACGACGAGCCCCTTGCCGCCGCCCACCGCCACGCCGACGTCGTAGTGGTCCTTGTAGACGATGGCGTCGCCGCGCACCTCGGCGTTGACGGCCGGGAAGGCGCGCAGCCCCTCGACCGCCCCCTTCACGAAGAGGGACATGAAGCCGAGCTTCACGCCGTGCTTCTCGAGGAAGGCGGGCCCGAGCTTCTCGCGCAGGGCGAGCACCTTCGACATGTCGATCTCGTTGAAGGTGGTGAGGATGGCGGCGGTGGACTGGGCCTCGAGGAGCCGCCGCGCCACGGTGCGCCGGAGCGGCGACATCGGGACCACCCGCTCGCGATCGCCGGCGACCGCGGGGCGCGCCAGGGCCGGCCCTCTGCTCTCCGTCTCCCCCGCCGGGGGAGAGGGCCGGGGTGAGGGGGCGAGCGCCCGGAGCACCTCCTCCTTTCCGAGGGCCGTGGCCTGGGCGGCGCCGTGCTCGGCGAGGGCCCGGCGGGCGGAGGGGGTGAGGCGGACGGCCACATTCTTCTCCCTCTCCCCCACCGGGGGAGAGGGCCGGGGTGAGGGGGCCGAGCCCGCGCTCGGGGCCACGGACACGGAGAACGGGTTCGGGTTCGGGCTCGAGCTCGGGTTCGGAGTCGGGGCGGTCGGAGTCGCGGTTGCCCCCTCCTCCAGCTCCCCGATCACCTCGCCCACCGTGACCGTGTCCCCCGTCCTCTTGAGCTGCCTCCTCAGCACGCCCGCCGCCGGCGCCGGCAGGGCCACGGTCGCCTTCTCGCTCTCGACCTCGACGATCGGCTCGTCCGCCGCGACCGCCTCCCCCTCCTGCTTGAGCCAGGTCCCCACCTGCGCCTGCTGCACCGACTCCCCGAGCGACGGAACGACGAGCGTGATCGACATGTCCTAGCGGTCCTCTCCGGAGGCGCGGGCGGCGCGGCGCGCGAGCGGCACGGGCTCGCCGAGCGCCTCGCGGACCAGCTGCTCCTGCTCCAGCTTGTGACGGGTGTGCGAGCCGACGGCCGGGCTGGCCGAGGCGGGGCGGGCCACGACGGCGAACCGCGTCCCGCGCGGCAGCGCCGGCCCGATGGTCCGGTCGACGTAGTCGGCCGCGCCCATGTTGGCCGGCTCCTCCTGCGCGAAGACCACCTCGGCGCCGGGCTTCAGGCGCGCCAGCTCGGCCCGCAGCTCGTCGACGGGCAGCGGGTAGAGCTCCTCGATCCGGTGGATGGCGACGCGCCGGGGCTCGCCGGCCGCGGCCGCGGCGTCCCGCGCCGCCGCCAGGTCGTAGTAGAGCTTGCCGGTGCAGAGCACCACCCGGTCGGCGCCGGCCGGCGCGGCCGGGTCGACGAGGAGCCGGCGGAAGCGGCCGGTGGCGAGCTCCGCGAGCGGTGAGACGGCCTGCGGGTGGCGCAGCAGGCTCTTCGGCGACATCACCACGAGCGGCTTGCGCACCGGCGTCGCCAGCTGCCGGCGCAAGGCGTGGAAGATCTGGGCCGGCGTCGTCAGGTTGACGACGCGCCAGTTGTCGTCGACCGAGAGGTTGAGGAAGCGCTCCAGCCGCGCCGAGGAGTGCTCCGGCCCCTGCCCCTCCATCCCGTGCGGCAGGAGCAGCACGAGGCCGGAGAGCCGGTTCCACTTGGCCTCGCCGGACGAGAGGAACTGGTCGATGATCACCTGCGCCGCGTTCGCGAAGTCGCCGAACTGCGCCTCCCACAGGGTCAAGGCTTTGGGCATGTCCAGGCTGTAACCGTACTCGAAGCCCAATACGCCGTTCTCGGTGAGCGGGCTGTTGTGGATTTCCAC
>DASTGK010000620.1:0-7544 GCA_035719085.1 Anaeromyxobacteraceae bacterium | reverse complement strand
CAGCACCTCGGCGAAGAAGGTCTTCATCGCCTCCCAGGAGCGCCGGTCGGCGGTGGCGTTGTAGGCCGCGCCCTTGGAGTTGTCGCTGCCGGCGTCCGGGATGGTGAAGGAGTGGACCGCCCCCGAGTACTTGACGAGCTGCCAGTCGACGCCGCCCGCCCGCATCTCGTCCTCGAACGCCCTCACCTGCTCCGGCGGGACGAAGGGGTCGTCGGCGCCGTGGAGCGCCAGCACCTTGGCCTTGATCTGCTTGGCGTCGCCCGGCGTCGGCGAGTCGAGGCCGCCGTGGAAGGTGACGACGCCGGCCACGTCGGCGCCGGCACGGGCCAGCTCGAGCGCCGCCGTGCCGCCGAAGCAGTAGCCGATGACGGCGACGCGGGCCGGATCGACGCCTGGCTGGCGGCGCAGCTCGTCGAGCGCGGCGCGCATCCGCGCCCGCAGGAGCGCGCGATCGCCCTTGTACTTGCCGGCGAGCACGCTCGCGTCCTTGGCGCCCTCGGGCCGGACGCCCTTGCCGTAGACGTCGGCGGCGAAGGCGACGTAGCCGAGCCGCGCCAGCTGGTCGACGCGGGCGCGCGTGTTCTTCGAGACGCCGAGCCAGTCGTGCACCACCAGCACGGCGGGCCGCCTGGCCGGCCCGGCGGCGTCGTAGGCGAGGTAGCCCTCGAGCACGGTCGACCCCTCCTTGTAGTCGACGGCGCGGCTGGTGATCTCGGCGGTGGCGGCGGCGGGCATGGCGAGGCTCAGGGCGAGGAGGAGGGAGCGGGTCATGGCACCGATGCCTAATCCGGCGCGCGGCTCCGTCCACCGCCCGCCCGGGCCCTGGCGCGCGCGCTGCCCCCGGCCGGGCCGGGAACCGCTGCACGCCCGCCCAGGCTCGGGTAGAAGAGGTGCGTCCATGGAACCCGCCGTCTTCCGCCCGGTCCGCCGCGGCCAGGCCCGCCTCCTCGTCCTCGGCGCCCTCGGCGGCGCCCTCGTCGGCGCCGTCGTCGAGATCCCGCTCCTCGTCGCGGCGCTCTTCGGCGCCGTGGCCGCCGCCATCGCCACCTCGGCGCGCCACGTCTCGGGGCTGCGCGTCGTCGCCACCGCGGCGGGCCTCGAGGTGCGGCGGGGCGAGGCGCCGCTCTCCGCGCCCTGGGAGCGCCTGCAGGTCGGCTTCGGCCGGGCCACGCGCCCCGACGGCGGCGACCTGCAGCGCGTCGCCGTGGTGGCCGCCCCGGACGGTCGCTCCTTCGCCTTCGGCGACTTCGGCGGGCTGGGGCCGTGTGACCCGGTGCGCGGCGCCGACGGCCGGCCGGTGGAGGTGGTCGACCTGGAGCAGGCGCCGGTGCTGCTCGCGCTCCTCGTGCAGCGCGTCCCGGCCTGGCACGTCCTGCCGTCCTGGCTCGTCGACGTCGCGCCGCCGCCGCCGCTCGACGCCCTCCCGCCCGCGCCGGAGGGGCTGCCCGGTCCCGGCACCCCCGCAGGCGCCCCGGCCGCGGCCCCCCCTCACGCCGCCCGCCCGGCGCGGCTCGGCCTCTTCGCCGTCGTCGCCAAGCTCGGCGGGAAGCTCCTCGCCGGCCTCGGCAAGGTGGGCGCCGGCGCGCTGAAGGCGCTCAAGGGGACCAACCTCGCCATGGCCGCCGCCTCGGCCGCGGCCTACTCCATCCTCTTCACCTGGCAGTTCGGCGTGCTGCTCCTCCTGCAGCTCTTCGTCCACGAGTACGGCCACGTCCACGCCATGCGCCGCACCGGCATGCGGGTGCGCGGCATGTACTT
Organism: Anaeromyxobacteraceae bacterium; assembly: GCA_035719085.1. Taxonomy (GTDB): domain Bacteria; phylum Myxococcota; class Myxococcia; order Myxococcales; family Anaeromyxobacteraceae; genus JADKCZ01. The sequence continues at coordinate 5,786 of DASTGK010000620.1, read as the reverse complement.
CATCCCGCTGCTCGGGGCGCTCGCCGTCACCGACGACGCCTTCACCTCGCGGCGCCAGCAGGCCTACGTGGCCTTGAACGGCCCGCTCTGGGGCAGCCTCTTCACGCTCCTGCCGCTCGGCGCCTGGTGGCTCACCGGCAGCCACTTCTGGGCGGCGGTGGCCGCCACCTGGGCGGTCATCAACCTCTTCAACCTCCTGCCCATCACGCCGCTCGACGGCGGGCGGGCCATGAGCGCCTTTGCCAACTCCTTCTCCTCCTCGCTCGGGGTGGCGGTGGGCGTGCTCGGCCTGGCCGGCGCCGTGGCGCTCGGCATGTCGATGGGCTTCTCGCTCATCTGGCTCGTGGCGCTCGTCGGCGCGATGGAGCTGGTGGCCGAGTCGCAGTCGCGCGCCGGCGGCCGGGCGCTGCGCCTGCTGCCCGAGCCGGCCCGCTTCGGCCCGGCCCACTACCAGTACCTGCGCGCCGTGGTCGGCCCGCCGCCCGGCGGCGCCGACGAGCTCGGCTTCGCGCGCCAACTCGTCCGGATGGAGCAGGCCGCCCGGGTGGAGCCCATGGGCAAGTGGCAGATCGTCCGGTGGGGGCTGCTCTACGCCGGGCTCGCGGCCGGCCTGCTCGCCGTCGTCTACTTCCTCTCGCACCTGCCGGGGGCGGGCGAGGCGGCCTCGATCCTCAGCTAGAGGCAACCCGCCGCGGCGACGGCGGGTCCGGGCGCGGCCTGCTACACCGTGAGTCGTGCACGTCTTCCTCACCGGCGCCACCGGGCTCATCGGCCGCGCGCTCGCGGCGCGCCTCCTCGCCGACGGCCACGCCGTCACCGGCCTGACGCGCCGCCGGGCGGGCGCCGCGCTCCCGGCCGGCGTCGCCCCGTTCGAGGGGGACCCGGCGCGCCCCGGGCGCTGGCAGGAGGTGCTCGCCCGCTGCGACGCCTGCGTCCACCTGGCCGGCGAGCCGGTGGCGGCCGGCCGCTGGACCGCGGCGCGCAAGGCGCGCATCGAGTCCTCGCGCGTCGACTCGACGCGGCTCGTGGCCGAGGTGATCGCCGCGGGCGGCCCGTCGATCCTGGTCGCCGGGAGCGCCACCGGCTACTACGGCTCGCGCGGCGACGAGCCGCTCGACGAGTCGGCCGCGCCGGGCGCCGGCTTCCTCGCCGGGGTGACGCGCCGCTGGGAGGCGGCGGCGGCGCCGGCGGCGCGGCGGGCGCGGGTGGTGAACGTCCGGACCGGCCTCGTGCTGGCGAGGGAGGGCGGGGCTTTGCCGCGGCTCGTCCTCCCGTTCCGGCTCTTCGCCGGCGGCCCGCTCGGCGACGGCGGCGCCTGGCAGCCCTGGATCCACCTCGAGGACGAGGTGGGGCTCCTGCGGATGGCGCTCCTCGACGGCCGGGCCTCGGGGCCGCTCAACGCCGCGGCGCCCGAGCCGGCCACGAGCCGCGACCTGGCGCGGGCCATCGGCGCGGCGCTCCGGCGGCCCGCCTTCGTGCCCGCGCCGGCCTTCGCGCTGCGGCTCGCCCTGGGCGAGCTGGCCGAGGCGGTCCTCTCGAGCGAGAAGGTGGTGCCGAGGAAGGCGCTCGACCTCGGCTACGCCTTCCGCTTCCCGTCCCTCGCGCCGGCCCTGCGCGCGCTCCTGTAGTTCGTGTATCTTCCGCCCCCCTATGGAACGCCGCCCCTTCTCCCTCGCCCTCCTCGGCGCCACCGGCGCCGCCGGCCGCGCCGTCCTCGAGGTGCTCGAGGACCTCGACGTCCCGCTCGCCGACGTGAAGCTGCTCGCCTCGCCCCGCTCCGCCGGGCAGGAGGTCGACTTCCGCGGCGAGCCGCACCGGGTGGCGGCGGTGGGGCAGGGGGCCTTCCGCGGCTGCGACGTCGCCATCCTCTGCGCCGGCCCGGAGGCGAGCCGCGAGTGGGCGCCCGTGGCGCGCGCCGAGGGGGCGCTCGTGGTCGACGGCTCGTCCGCCTTCCGCGAGGAGGCGGCCGTGCCGCTCGTCGTGCCGGAGGTGAACCCCGAGGCGCTCGGCGCGGCGGGGCTCGTCGCCAGCCCCGGCGCCATGGCCACCGCGCTCGCGCTGGCGCTCCGGCCGCTCCACGCGGCGGCCGGCGTGGAGCGGGTCGTGGTCGCCACCTACCAGGCCGTCTCCGGCGCCGGCCACCGCGGCGTCGAGCAGCTCGAGCGCGAGGCGGCCGATCTCATGAACGGCCGCGAGCCGGAGCCGCCCACGCGCTTCCCGCACCGCATCGCCTTCAACCTGGTGCCGCAGCTCGGCGCCGTCGGCGCGGACGGCGTGGCCGAGGAGGAGGCCGCCATCGCGCGCGAGACGCGCCGGCTCCTCGGCCTGCCGGGGCTCGCCGTCTCGGCCACCGCCGTGCGGGTGCCGGTCTTCTACGGCCACGCCGCCGCCGTCCACGTCGGCCTGGCGCGGCCGCTCGATCCGGCCGCGGCCCGCGAGGCGCTGCGCGGCGCCGCGGCGGTGAAGGTGATCGACCAGCCGGCCGAGGCGGTCTACCCGATGCCGATGCTCGCGGTGAACGACGACGCGGTGCTGGTCGGGCGGCTGCGCGCCGACCCGGCCTTCGCGAACGGCCTCGCCCTCTTCCTCGCCATCGACGACCAGCGCAAGGGGGGCGCGACCAACCTCGTCCAGCTCGCCCAGGCGCTCCTGGCGCGCCGCCCGGCGGCCTGACAGTTTGGCAGCGGCGCGACCCGCCCTCCGGCGGCCTTTGCCAGATTGGCAGGGCCGCCCGCCCGGGACGGTCGAGCTCGCGGAAAAAGGCCGTCCGGACGGCCACTTCGCGCCGGGCGAAGGTGGCGCCCGCCTTGCACGATCGGCCGCCATGCTCCGAAGAGCCGCCCTCCTCGTGTGCCTCCTCGCGCCGCTCGCCGCCGGGGCCGCCGCCTCGGCCGGCCAGGTCAACCTGAGCCCGAAGGTCGTCGGTCGGACGACCTGCAGCTCCACGGCCGACGCCGACCAGATCCGGTTCGAGTGGTCGGTGGTCTTCTCCACCACCACGAACACCGTCCAGGCCGGCGACACCTTCCAGATCGTCGGGTCGAACACCAAGGACTGCCCCAAGACCGACACCACCGCGGGCATCCTCACGGTGAACGTCGGGCCGAGCATCACGGCCACGGCCATCACCGGGACCTACCCGGGCGCGACCGACACGCCCATCCACGCCATCGACTTCGTCAACGGGCTCGGCGCGCCGTACGCCTGCACCGGCGCGAGCCGGACGGTCTACGTCTGCGTGCAGCTGCGGCGCGCCGGCACCACGGTCGGCTCGGCCTCGGCGCCGGACGGGCTCCTCCTCGAGCTGGCCGACCCGCCGATCCCGGTCGGCGTGTCGATCACGCCGGGCGACTCGGCGCTCAACGTGAGCTGGGCCGACGGCACCGGCTCGGGCCTCGCCACCGCCACGAGCTACCGGGTGGTGGCGACGGCGGTCGATCCGGCGAAGGACCCGGCCACCCACCAGGCGACGACGACCACCAGGTCGCTGCGCCTCTCCGGCCTCGTGAACGACGTCACCTACTCGGTGGTGGTCTTCGCCCGGTCGGACGGCGGGAACGAGTCGCAGGGCTCGGCCGCGGTGCAGGGGACGCCGCGCACCGTCGAGGACTTCTTCACCTACTACAAGGCACAGGGCGGCGTGGAGGAGGGCGGGTGCGGCGGCGGTCCGGCCGGCCTCCTGTCGCTCGCCGGCCTCGGCGCGCTGCTGCGCGCCTTCCGGAGGCGGTCGTGACGAAGCGGGTCCTCGTGGCGGCGCTCGCCGCGCTCCTCCTCGCCCCGGCGGCGGCGCGCGCCGCGTCGCCGGTCTACGGCTCGCTCGAGCTGCGGCTCGGCGGCTACCACCCCGACGTGGACCGCGGGGCGCTCACCAGCCCCGGCCCCTGGGAGACCGTCTTCGGCGGCGGCCGGCCGCTCCAGTACCAGCTCCACATGGCCAAGGCGCTCTACCGCGACTTCGGCACGGTGGAGGCCGGCGTCGGCGTCGGCTTCTTCCAGGCCACCGGCAAGGGGCGCTTCCTCGACGGCACCGTCTCCGGCGACTCGACCGCCTTCCGCATGGTGCCGACGTCGCTCTCGCTCACCTGGCGGCTCGACCTCCTCACCGATCGCTGGAACGTCCCGCTCGTCCCGTACGGCCGCGTCTCGCTCGAGCGGTACAACTGGTGGGTCACGGGCGGCAGCGGCTCGACGGTGAAGAGCGGCGCCACCAACGGCTGGTCCTACGGCGGCGGCCTCGGGCTGGTGCTCGACTTCTTCGACCAGGGGCTGGCCCGCGAGCTCGACAACGACACCGGCATCAACCACACCATGGCGGTCGTCGACGTGAAGAAGACGGTGGTGGACGACTTCGGCTCGAAGACGAGCTGGGACCTGTCGGACACGTCCCTCACCGTCAGCTTCGGCCTGCTCTTCGTCTTCTAGAGCTTCCGGTGCTTCAGCGCCGGGAGCTCCTGGCGCACGCGCTCGAGCCGGTCGCGCCGGAAGGGCGCCACGCACACGCCCTCGCCGTCGGCGCAGCGGGCCAGCACCACGCCCCACGGGTCGACGATCATGGCGTTGCCGAAGGTCTGGCGGTTGGCCGAGTGGCGCCCCACCTGCGCCGGCGCCAGCACGTAGGCCAGGTTCTCGATGGCCCGGGCGCGCACCAGCACCTCCCAGTGGTCCTTGCCGGTGAAGAGCGTGAAGGCGGCGGGGATGGTGACGATCTGCGCCCCCAGGCTGGCGAGCTTCCGGTAGAGCTCCGGGAAGCGCAGGTCGTAGCAGATGGTGAGGCCGATGCGGCCGAGCGGCGTCGGCGCCACCACCGCCACGTCGCCCGGGACCACCACCTCCGACTCGGCGTACCGCGCGCCGTCGGGGATGGCCACGTCGAAGAGGTGGATCTTGCGGTAGGCGGCCACGATCGAGCCGTCGTCGGCGATGAGCGCGCTCGTGTTGGCCGTCTTCTTCGGATCGGAGACCTTCTCGGCGATCGAGCCGGCCAGGATGAAGACGCCGCGCCGCCGCGCCAGCTCCCGCAGGGCGCCGAGCGTCGGGCCGTCGAGCGTCTCGGCGCCGGCGAGCCGCTGCTCCTCCGGCCCCATGTAGGCGAAGTTCTCGGGCAGGCCGACGAGCTTGGCGCCGAGATCGGCCGCCTCGTTGACGAGGCGGACGGCGGCGTCCAGGTTCCGGGCCCGGTCGGCCGTGGAGGTCATCTGCGCCGCGGCCACGAGGAAGGAGGACGGAGCCATGACCGATCCCATTAGCACGGATGGCCGCCGCGACGGCGTCGCGCGCGGCGGCGACGCGGGGGGTTCCACCGCGGCCGGACGGCGGCTACCGTCGGGGCCGGCATGAACCGGTACTACACGACCCACGACGCGGCCCGGCTGCTCGGCGTCACGCTCCCCACCGTCGTCAACTGGATCAAGGCGCGGCGGCTGCGCTGCCACCGCACGCCGGGCGGCCACCGGCGCATCGCGCGCGAGGAGCTGGCCGCCTTCATGCTCCGCCACGGCATGCCGCTCGCCGAGGAGCTGGCCGACGCGGCGCCGGCGCGGCGCAAGGCGCTCGTCATCGGCGGGCTCGGGCCGGGGCGCGAGGGGACGGCGCGCCAGCTCTCGCAGGCCGGCTGGGCGGTGGAGGTGGCCTCGCCCGGCTTCGCCGCCGGCGCGGCGCTCGCCCGGTACGACCCGCACGTGGTGGTGCTGCTCGCCGAGGCGCCGGACGGGGGCGAGCCCCTGCGGGAGCTCAAGGCCGACCGCGAGGCGGCGGCCCTGCCGGTGGTGGCGCTCGGCCACGCCACC
>DASTGK010000619.1:0-2617 GCA_035719085.1 Anaeromyxobacteraceae bacterium | reverse complement strand
GTGGCGCGGCCGGTGGAGCACCGGGCCGAGGAGCTCGCCCACGAGCGGGCCGAAGCGGAGCGACAGCGGGCCGAGCAGGCGCGCCCAGGCGGTGGCGTCCGGGCCGAGCGTGGCGCCCGTGTCGCCGAGGTCGCGCAGCAGGAGCGCCGCCGTGCCGTCGTCGAACGGATGGGCCACCGCCGCCGGCGGCGCGAGGAGCTCGAGGCCGTGGGCCGCGAGCGGGAGCGTCCGGAAGAACGGCGAGGCGGCGGCGAGCGGGTGGACCGCCGAGCAGTGGTCGTGCAGGAAGCCGGGGAGCGTGAGCGGCAGCGTGCGCGCGCCGCCGCCCGGCTCGTCCGCCCCCTCGCGCACGGCGACGCGGAGGCCGGCCTGCGAGAGCGCCACGGCGGCGGCGAGGCCGTTCGGCCCCGAGCCGACCACCAGCGCGTCGGGCGCGGTCACGGGGGCGGGGTGAGGGCCGGGGCGAGGGGCGGTGGCTGGCGGCGGCGGCGCAGGTCGTCGAGCACGTTCGCGGCCACCGCGTTCAGCTCGGTGACCGGCAGGAACCCGGCGCCGTGCCAGCGGCGCAGCACCGCCGGCTCGACGCGGCAGCGGCCCACCTCGCGCCCGCCGTCGCCGCTCGTCGAGAGCGCCACGCGCACCGGCTGGCCGAGCGCGTGCGAGAGGTAGGCCTCGTCGCCGCAGGCGGCCGGCTCGGCCACCTCCACGGCGATGGAGCGGGGGCCGGTGAGGACCGGCGGCGCGGTGCGGGTGAGGCCGAGGACCGAGAGCTCGCGGCCGAGCCGGGTCATGACCGCGTCGACGTGGAGCTCGCCGTGGCACTGCAGCCGGCTCGGGCAGCCGGCGCAGGTGACGAGGTCGAGCGCCCGCCGCCCCAGGTCGGCCTGGCCGGTGAGCCGGTCGACGTCGAAGTAGCCGCGCCCGGTGCGCCCGGTCCCCTCGCGGCAGGCGAAGTCGCTCACCGCGAGGCCGCGCTCGTGGGCCAGCGCCTCGAGCGCGTGGAGATCGGAGGCCGACGGCGGCGCGGGCACAGAGGGCGGATCGGCCGGCTCGACCGGCGCGAGCGTGAGCCGGGCGCCGCTCGGCAAGGCCGCGAGGACGCGCTTGGCGTCGGCGAGGCCGTCCTGGCCGAGCGGCCCGACCACCCAGTGGACCCGGCCCGGCGGCAGGCCGGCGGCGGACCGGACCAGCCCCACCGGATCGCGCGTCACCCCGAGCGCCTCGCTGCGCGGCGTGGCGACGAGCTCGAGGAGCAGGTTGGCGCGGGTGGTGCCGAAGAAGCCCTTCTCCCGCTCGCCGAGCGGCCGGGCCGTCCGGTAGACGACGGTCCGGCCCGGGTCGAGCAGGTGGATGAGCTCGGCGCTCTTCTCGAAGGCGAGGCCGGCGTCGGTGTCGTGGCCGATGCGGAGCGGCACGCCGGCCCGGTAGGAGGGCATGGAGCGGAGCCAGGCGAGGACGCGGCGCGGGCTGACGCGCGTGTCGAGCGCCGGGGCGCCCGCCAGCGCGGCCCGGGACGGCTGGCGGCGCGAGACGCAGAGGGTGCAGTCGGCGCTGCAGCCGACCACGAAGTCGACCGAGATGTGGGCGTCGACCAGCTTGACCGGGAAGAACTCCGGGAGGAGCGGCTCGTAGTCTCGGCGGGGTGTCCGGCGATCCATCGGTGTCGGTCCTGGTGCGCGAGTCGGTTTAAACCCCGCGAAACCCAAAAGCATTTTCTTAGTGACCCACCCTTGGATGCGACTGTAGGGAAGAGTAGGACACAGCCTCGGCCGTTGGCAACAGGCCATCCGGGTGGGCGGCGGCTCGCCGCGGTAGACTCCCGCCAGAAGATCCCTTCTCCGCCTCGCGCGTTCACCACGCCGAGGCCCCCGCGTGAGGCCGTGGCGCCGGACGAGACCGACGAGCAGCTCATGCGGAAGTTCCAGCGCGGCGACGCGCGGGCCTTCGAGACGCTCATGCGCCGCCACCGGACGAAGGTCCACTCCTTCCTGTGCCGCCTGGTCGGCGACCGGGCCCGCGCCGAGGACCTCTTGCAGGAGACCTTCCTGCGGGTGGTGAAGGGGGCGGCCGGCTGGGAGCCGCGCGCCGCGGTCCGGACCTGGCTCTTCGCCATCGCGCGCAACCTGGCGGCCGACGAGGCGCGGCGGCGGGTCTTCCGCGAGACCGAGCCGCTCGACGCTCCCGGGCCCGGCGGCGATCCGCGCCCCGAGCCGGCGGAGGTCGATCCCGCGCGCGCGCCCGACGAGGCGGCGGGCGACGCGCTGGTGCGCCCGCGCCTCGAGGCGGCGATTCGCGCGCTGCCGGCCGAGCAGCGCGAGGTCTTCCTCCTGCGCGAGCACGCCGGCCTCTCCTTCCCGGAGATCGCCGAGGCGACCGGCGCCAACGAGAACACGGTGAAGAGCCGGCTGCGCTATGCGCTCCTGGCGCTGCGCGAGCGGCTCGCCGCCGAGGGGATCGCCCCCGCGGCCGAGCCGGCGAGGGCCGCCCGATGAGCCACCAGACGACGCGCGAAGAGCTCGCCGACCTGGCGCTCGGCCTCCTCTCGCCCCGCGAGGCGCAGGCGGTCGAGGCGCACGCCGCCGGGTGCCCCGCCTGCCGGGCCGAGCTCGAGGCGCTC
>DASTGK010000618.1:0-3489 GCA_035719085.1 Anaeromyxobacteraceae bacterium | reverse complement strand
GCCGCTTCCGCGACCTGGTGCTCGGGCTGGTGCGTGAGGACCTCGCCGCCGGGCCGGCCGGCGCCGTGCCCCGCGAGGCGGTGGTGGCCTTCGTCGGCGGGGCGCTGCTCGAGCTCCTCACCTGGGCGCTCGAGGCGAAGCGGACGCCCGACGCCGCCGAGCTCGACGCCCTCTTCCACCGGCTCGTCGGGCCGGTGCTGGTGGAGGCGGGGATTCTCGCGGGCGGTACGCCCTGAGCGAGCCCACCCGGGCCTACCCCCGCGCCACGCCCGGCACCGCGAACGGCACGGGCGCGCCGTCGAGCGCGGCCGCCTCGGCGGTGGCCAGCGCGGCCACCTCGGGCTGCCCGGCCGCGCGGGCCGCCTCGGCCTTGCAGAGCCAGGCGTCGGGGTCGGCCGGGTGGAGGAGCGTCACGGCCTCCGCGATGGCGAGCGCCCGCGCGTGGTCGCCGGTGGCCACGCACCAGCGCGCCATGGCGGCGTGCGCGGCCACGTCGGCCTCGCCGGCGCGCGTCAGCAGCTCGTAGAGCCGGGGCGTGGCCGGGTCGTCGGCGGCGCGGCCGGACGCGGTCAGCGCCTCGCGGAGGCGGCGCGCGATGACGTCGAAGGAGTCGCGGAACGGCCGCGCCAGCGGGTCGGCCGCGATGGCCTGCACGATGTAGTCGAACGCCATGTCGAGCTCCCCCGCGTAGTCGGACGCGATGGCCAGGTTCCAGAGCGCGAAGCCGGACTCGAACCCCAGGCGCCGCGCCTCCTCGACGACGCCCCGGTAGACCTGCTTCGCCTCCTCCAGGTTCCGCTCCTCCTGCAGCCCGTACCCGCGCCGCAGCTCGCCCATCAGGTGCTCCAGCTTGGTGTTGTGCGTCAGCTTCATGGTCCACTCCCTGGTCGAGGTGACACGTCTCCCGCCCGGCGCGGGGCTCCTCGCCCCGGCCGGCCTCCCTTGCTGCCGGTGCGGCCTCTAGGTCTGCGCTCCGCGCGACAGCACCGCCGCCCTGGAGAGGGCGGCGGCGGCGCCGTCGAGATCGCCCCGCCGGATGCAGTCGAGGGCGATGGCGATGTGGGCTGCGATGCCGAGCGGGTAGCACTTCATGGTGCCGTTGTACCGGCGCGACGGACATGAGCTCCCTTCGAGCCTCGGGAGATGGAGAGGGCGCTGTTCTCCAGATCGCGCGACATCAATCGGTTCGAAGGCTCCTCCGGCCTTCCCAGTTCTCCGGCGGCTCGAAGGAGACGCCGATGTAGCCGACCTGGGGTGGCCGGCGGAGCCCCTCCTCCTCCTGAAGACGCTTGCAGGCCCGCTCGATGGCGGACCAGAGCGCCCGGTCCTTCGTCGACGTGACGCTGTCGATGTCCGAGGTGAGGTGCGCCGATGCGTAGCGGAGCCCGATGGCCGCGCCGCCTACGATGACCAGCTCGTGTGGCCCGTCGAGCTCGGCGTCCACGAGCTTCAGGAGGTGGATCCAGAAGCTCGCAGGGTGCAGCTCAGGCAAGGTGCTTCTCCACGAACCCGCGCAGGTCGGCCTCGGTCTCGTTCATCCGGAAGCCCCAGGCCGCGACCACCGGCGGCGTGTTCTGGTCGGCGAGTGCCCGGCCGAAGCGGCCGCCGAGCGGTTCCGGGTAGTAGCGGGGCGGGCCGGAGTGCTTCGGGAGCCTTCGTGCGAGGCGGGCCAGCGCGGGTCGCCGGCCCACCCGCGCCGCCAGCGCCAGGAACATCCCCAGCTCCGATTCGACCTTCCGATGTCGAGCGGCCGCGACCAGCGCGGCACCGAAGAGCGGGTTGTCGAGCAGCACCACCGGGACGACGAGGGCGAGGGTGGGATCCCGGCGCGCGGCGAGTAGGGCCCGCGCCACGGCCTCCTCGAGCGCCATCTCGCGCCTCGGCGCGACGGGCAGGGGCGCGCCGAAGGCGGCGAGGGTGGGGCGGGGGTCCTTCAGCCTGGGCACGGAGCGAGTGTAGCACCGGCGCACCGGCCTACCCGAACACCACCCCGAGCCGCCGCCGCAGCTCGTCGCGCACCTCGCGGAAGGCCTGGAGCCGCTCGGCCTCCGTGGCGCCGGCCGAGGCCGGGTCCGGCAGTCCCCAGTGCAGGCGGGTGGCCTGGCCGAGCCAGACCGGGCAGACCTCCTCGGCGCAGAGCGTGATGACGGCGTCCACGTCCTCCGGCGGGATGTCGTTGACGCTCTTCGACCAGTGGCCCGAGATGTCGACGCCGATCTCGGCGAGCGCCTGCACGGCCAGCGGGTTGAGCCGCGACGGCTGGGAGCCGGCCGAGGAGATCTTCACCGACGCCGGGGCGAGCGCGCGGGCGATCCCCTCCGCCATCTGGCTGCGCGCCGAGTTGGCCACGCAGAGGAAGAGGAGGTGCCTGGGCGGCGAGGCGCGCAGGCGCGCGGCCTCCTCGTGCCAGGCGGCGCTCACGGCGCCTTCCCCGCGGCGGGGCCCTCGACGGCCACGGCGCAGTTGGCGACCTTGGCGAGCTCCCCCGTCTCGCCCGGGAACCAGCGGTCGCGGAGCTTCAACGCCACGTTGACGAGGCCGATGAGCACCGGCACCTCGACGAGCGGCCCGATGACGGCGGCGAAGGCGGCGCCGTGGGCCATGCCGAAGGTGGCCACGGCCACCGCGATGGCCAGCTCGAAGTTGTTCGAGGCGGCGGTGAAGGAGAGGGTGGCCGTCTGGCCGTAGGAGGCCCCGACCTTCCGGCTCATGAAGAAGGAGACGAAGAACATGAGCAGGAAGTAGACGAGGAGGGGGACGGCGATGCGCACCACGTCGAACGGCACCTGCACGATGGTCTCGCCCTTGAGCGAGAACATGACGACGATGGTGAAGAGGAGCGCCACGAGGGTGAGGGGCGAGACGCGCGGGATGAAGACCCGGCGGTACCACTCCTCGCCCTTCAGCGCCCGGAGGCCGAAGCGGCTCGCCAGGCCGGCCAGGAACGGGACGCCGAGGTAGACGAAGACGCTCCGCGCGATCTCGCCGATGGTGACGTGGACCTCGGCGCCCTTCAGGCCGAGCCACCCGGGCAGCACGGTGATGAAGAGCCAGGCGTAGACCGAGAAGAAGAGCACCTGGAAGATGGAGTTGAAGGCAACCAGGCCGGCGCAGTACTCGGTGTCGCCCTTCGCCAGGTCGTTCCAGACGATGACCATGGCGATGCAGCGGGCCAGGCCGATCATGATGAGCCCGACCATGTACTCGGGCTTGTCGCGCAGGAACAGGACCGCCAGCGCGAACATGAGGATGGGACCGACCACCCAGTTCTGGACGAGCGAGAGGCCCAGCACCTTCCCGTCCCGGAAGACGCGCGGCAGCTCCTCGTACCGGACCTTGGCCAGAGGTGGGTACATCATGAGGACGAGACCGATGGCGATGGGGATGGAGGTGGTGCCGACGCTCAGCCGGTCGAGCGCCGGGACCACGCCCGGCACGGCCCAGCCGAGGAGGATGCCGGCGCCCATGGCCAGGAAGATCCAGAGGGTG
>DASTGK010000617.1:0-3700 GCA_035719085.1 Anaeromyxobacteraceae bacterium | reverse complement strand
TCGACGCTGTCGCCGGGGTGGACGAAGCCGGCCACGCCGACCACGTCGTCGACGCGGACGGCGACGGCGCGCATCCCCGGGGCGAGCATGGCCGAGAGGCCGCCCCCCTCGGCGCCGGCGAGGCGCGACGGGAGGATGGGCTCGTGCTTGTACACGTGCGCCGCGATCACCTTGCCGACGAGCTGGGCCGGGTCCTTGAACGTCCCCTCCGGCCGGCCGGCCACCGGCCAGTCCACGGTCTTGAGGTTCTCGGCCCGGATCTCCGAGCCGACCGGCAGGTCCACCTCGGCCACCAGCACCGGCTCGGTCGGGACGCGGGCCGCCGCCAGGCGCGTCTCCATGTAGCGCGTGAGGAGCAGGGCCGAGCCGATGGCGGCCACCAGCGCCACCACCAGGAAGGCGACGGCCTTGAAGCCGGAGCGGTGCGTGCCGCGGTCGGCGGCCCGGTACAGCGACGACGTGAGGCTGCTCTTCTCAGGCATGGAAGCCCCCCTCGGGCATCACGGCTGGATCTCGAGCCGCATCACCGCCTGGGCGGTGAGCGTGGCCGGGACGCGCGTCGGCGTGAACCCGGTGATGGAGCCGGCCGGGTAGCCGACCAGCCCGACCTGGATGACGGTGACCGGCGCGCCGCCGACCGTGACGGTCGCGAGCGTCGCCGTCGAGGCGTAGGCCCGGAGGCCGGCGCGGGTCAGGTAGTCGGCGACGGCCACCTGCGCGGCGGCGGGCGCGGCGCCCGGCGTGTTCTGCACCGAGCCGACGCGCGCCCCCTCGCGGACGGCGTTGAGCGTCGCCTGGCGCAGCACGAAGTACCAGCCCCAGTCGATGGCGCCGAGCAGGAGCAGCAGGAAGACCGGCAGGACGACGACGAACTCGATGAGCACGGCGCCGCGCCGGCGCCGGCGTGCGAGGCGGCGGATCATGGCAACCCCCAGCGCAGGGCGGCGATCGCCCCGAGCGCGATGGCGACGGCGACCGGGGCCGTCTCGCGCGGCAGCTCGGCCGCGTCGAGCCCCAGCCCCGCCGAGGTGACGCGGGCCAGCTCGCGGCGGGCGCGCTGGCGGTGGGCGGCGCGGGCCGCCAGGGCCACCGGACCGCCGGCGACGGCGGTGAAGAGCAGGAAGGCCGCGAGCCGCGACGGGCCGAGCCAGACGGCGGCGGCGGCGGCCAGCTTCACGTCGCCCCCGCCGAGCCCCCCGGCCATCCAGGGGAGGAGGAGCAGCAGGAGCGCGGCGCCGCCGGCCAGGGCGCCCTCGAGGAGCGCGCCCGGGCCCCCCGCCGCCAGCTGGGCTGCGAGCCCGGCGGCGGCGAGCGGCGCGACGATCAGGTTCGGCACCCGCCGCTCGGCCACGTCCCGGGCCGCGGCGACCGCGAGGGCGCTGCCGAGGAGGGCGAGGTGCAGGCTCTGCTCCACCATGGTCGCTCCGGGTGGCGAGCGCCGGCGCCGGCCGGGAGTCGACCCGGCCGCGCCGGCACCGCCGGTCCACTAGGTCGCCGGCGCCATGTCGGTGGCGGTGTTGTTGAGCGTCGTGTTGGCCTGGGTGCCGACGGCCCGCATGCCGACCAGCGCCGCCACGCCGATGAGCGCGGCCAGGAGCACGTACTCGATCAAGCTGGCGCCGCTCTCGTCCTTCATCAGCTTCTGGAACAGGGTCTTCATGTCGTCCCTCTCTCTCTGCGACGGGCCGGCGCGCGCCGCGCGCGACGGCGATTGAGGTGAGCCGGAGAGCCCACCCGCCTGCTGCTCGGTCGGGCGCCCCCGCGCCCTCCCTGCTCGGAAGATTTCCCCCTTCCACGGACGGTGTCGTCGGCAGCGCCCGTCCGATGGAGGCACGCTAGGCCGATGGAAGAACCCGCAACAGTTCCCGATCTGGGGGACAGTGGGATCGTGTCCCACCTTCTGGTCTCCCGCTGTGAAGCCTTCGGGTGCGGCAACATTTCCGCTGCGCCTCAGCGCTTTGGCGCGAGGCGCGGCGGAACCGCGCGGGAAGTGCGGGGAACCCGGAGGCGGTGCAAGACCGCCCGCGCCGGCGCGACCGGGTGAGACGTCGCCCCTGCGTCGCGGGGACGCGGGACGTCACCGGGGGTGATGGACCGCTCCGGGGCGTCGCGGATCAGGCCACCCCGAGCCCCAGCTCCGCCACCTCGCCCCGGATCGGCAGGTGGATGAGGGCGGTCCGGAGCGGCTTCCCGAGCGCCCGCGCCAGCGCGCCGGCGTACCAGCGGAGCTGCGGCGCGTACTCCTCGACGAGCCGCCGGTCGCGCTCCCCGGCGCCGCCGGGGAAGGACTTGTGGTCGACGAGGACGAAGCCGTCGGGCAGCTCGAGGAAGAGGTCCACCTCGCCGACGAGCAGCCGCTCGCCCGGCAGGCGCGCCCGCACCGGCCACTCGCGGAACCAGGCGGCGCCGGGCCACCTCGCGTCGAGCCAGCGGCGGAGCGCGTCGGAGGCGGCGAGGAGCGCCTCGGGGGCCACCGCGCCCGCCACGCCGAAGCCGGCGAGGAGCCGCCGCGCCATGGCCGTGCGGGCCGCCGGGTCGCCCGGCCGGTCGGCCGCGAGGAAGGCGTGGATGGCGTCGCCCACCGGCCCCGCCTGCTCGGCGCCCGCCTTCACCTCGTGGCGCCCGCCGAGGCGCGTCACCTGCAGGATGCGGGCGTCGCCGTCGAGCGGCTCGGCCGACGGGTTGACCGTCTCGCGCGGCCGCGCCGGCGCGGGCGCCGCCGCGTACCAGCGGACCTCGCCGCGCCTCGCCGCGGTGACCGGGGGCGGCAGGCCCGAGAGCTCGCGCACCGTGCAGGGCCAGGCCGCGCCGGCCACCTCCACCTCGGCCGCGCCCGGCGGCGCGAGGAACGGGACGTCGAGGAGCGGCTTCCCCTCGGCGTCGCGCAGGAGCTGGAGCGCCTCCTGCTTCACGACACCCTTGTCCGCCACGCCGGCGCAGAGCACGAGCAGGTCGCGCGGCCGGGTGAAGCCGACGTAGAGGAGCCGCAGCCGCTCGCGCCGGTCGCGCTCCTTCGTCGCCGCCGCCTCGACCGTCTGGTTGGCCCGGTCGAGGAGCGCGAGGTTGGACGACATCCGGCCGTAGGGCCAGGGCCACCAGCGGATGGAGCGCCCCTCGAGCGGCCGGGCGAAGTCGAACTTCGCGGCCGGCTCCACCGCCGGCTCGAAGACCGAGCGCTCCCGCGCGTGGTCGAGGTGCGAGAGGACCACCACCGGCCACTCCAGCCCCTTGGCCTTGTGCCAGGTGGCCACGGTGACGGCGTCCTCGCCGGAGGCGGGCGCCTGCCGCCCCTCCTCGTCGCTCTCCTCGCCGAGCTGGGCCAGGTGGGCCACCAGGCCGAGCACCGTGCCGGCCGTCCGCTGGGCGGCGCAGAGCTGCTCGTAGCCGCGGGCCTCGGCGCGCAGCGCCTCCTGGTTGGCGAGCCGCTGCCCCGGCTCGGGCCAGCTCCGCACGCGCTCGGCGACGCCCGCCGTGCGCAGCGCCAGGTCGAGCGCCTCGGCCGGCGAGCAGCGCGACGCCTCGGCCGCGGCGGCGCGCAGGGCGGCGATGCGCGGATCCTTCGCGAAGGCGAGCGGACGGGGCGGGACGCGCTCGCCCGCCTCCCGGGCCCGGTCGGCCGCGGCGCGCCAGGCCGCCATCTCGGCGAGCCGGCCAGAGAGCCAGCCGTCCGGGTCGCCGCTGGCGCCGCCGCCGAGCCACC
>DASTGK010000616.1:0-7634 GCA_035719085.1 Anaeromyxobacteraceae bacterium | reverse complement strand
AGGAGGCGGCGCGGCTCGCCGGCTCGCTCGCCTCCTCGGGGCTCGCCGGGGTGCTCCTCCTCGACGCCGCGGTCGCGCTCCTGCGCGCCGTCCCGGTGCGGGCCGAGGCGGCGGGCGGCTTCGCGCTGCGGCGGCCCGGGCTGGCCGGGTGGGGCGGCCTCCTCCTGAGCGCGGCCTACCTGCTCGCGGCGCTCGCCTTCACCGCCTCGCTGCTCGCGCAGGAGGTGCTGACGGTGCGCGTGGCCGAGGGCGAGGAGGCGACCGGCGCCGTCGAGCAGGTGGTGGACCGGGCGACGCCGCGCCCCTACTCGCCGGGCCCGTTCCCCCTGGCGCTCGCCGTCGAGCGGGTCGACGGGGCGCTGCGGCCGGACGGCGGGACCGACGGCCTCGCCGTCCGCGTCCGCGAGGCCGGCGGCCGGGAGCGCACGCTGCGCCCCGCCTGGCCGCTCTGGGCCGGGTGGGGGCGGCTCCTCGTGCCGGTGCGCGCCGGCTGGGCCCTGCGCTACGCGGTGGCCACCGAGGACGGCCAGCCGGTGGAGTCGGCCTTCGCCAAGCTCGACCTGCTGCCGGCCGGGACGCAGCAGGAGGTGCACGCGACGGTCCTGCCGCACCGGCTCGCCTTCGCCATCCCCGCGGGCACGCCGCCGGGGCCGGCCGGCCCGGCGCTCCTCGGGACGGTGGTGCGCGGGCGGATCCGCGCCGGCGAGGGGCGGCTCGACGCGGGCGGCGCCGTCCGCTTCGACGGGCTCGTCCTCACCGTCCCGGAGACTCGACGGTGGGTCGAGCTCCGGATGATCCGGGACCCCGGCCTCGGCATCGCCGGGCTCGCCGCGCTGGTCGCCGCGGCGGCGCTGCTGCTCCGGCGGCTGGCCCGCCCGGCCGGGGGTGAGGTAGCGTCCGGGCCCGAGGAGTCCCCGTGAGCCCCGCCGCCGGCATCGCCCTGATGATGAACAACTACCTCCACGACGTGGCGACGGCGCTCCTCGCCGCGAGCGCCGTCGCGCTCTGGGTGCTGCTGCGCCGCTTCGACGCCGGCCCCCGCGGCGCCGAGGCGGCCCGGTACTTCCTCGAGGTGCAGCGCGCCATGGCGAGGCTGGCCCGCCTCTCGCTCGCCTGGATCGTGCTCGGCGGCATCCCCCGCACCATCTGGTACGCCGACTTCGAGTGGGCCAACGCCGCCGGCCGCGGCCAGGTGACGGCCCTCGTGGTGAAGCACGCGGTGGCCCTCGTGCTCGTCGTCCTCGGCGCCCTCTTCTGGCGCCGCCTGCGGGCCCGCACGCAGGAGATCGAGGCCGGGTTGAAGCTCGCGGCCTGAGCACGGGAGCCGCGGCGCGCCGTGGAGTCGTTCACCGTCATCGGCGCCGGGCTCTCCGGGCTGACCGTCGCGAGCGAGCTCGCCGCCCTCGGACACCGGGTCACGGTGATCGAGCGGTCCGCCGCGGTCGGCGGCCTGGCGCGGACGTTCCGTTACGCGGACCGCTCCTTCGACGTCGGGCCCCACCGCTTCCACACCGACGACGCCCGGGTCGAGGCCTGGATCGCCGGCGCGCTCGGGGGGGAACTCCTGACCATCGAGCGCCGCAGCGCCGTCCAGGCCTTCGGGCGCGTCCACGACTGGCCGCTGCGCCCGCGGGTGCTCGCCTCGCTGCCCCTCGGCACGCTGGCGCGCGCCGCGCTCGACCTGCTGCGCCGCCCGGCCTCGGAGGGGGAGAGCTTCGAGGCCGAGATGCGGTCGCGGTACGGCGCGACGCTCTACGAGGCCTTCTTCGAGCCCTACACGCGCCGCTTCCTCGAGGTCGCCCCGGCGTCGCTCCATCGGGACTGGGGGCGGGCCGGCGTCGACCGGGCCGTCATCGATCGGCGACGGCGGATCTCCGGCCTCCCGGGCCTCCTCCGGAGCACGCTCTTCCCTCCTCCCGTGGAGACCGTCTTTCGCTACCCGGCGGCCGGGATCGGGCGGCTCGCCGAGCGGCTCGCGGAGCGCCTCACCGCCGCCGGAGGCCGGCTCCTGCTCGGCCGGACCATCGAGGCGATCGAGGTCGAGGCCGATCGGGTCGTCGCGCTCCGCACCGGCCACGAGCGGCTCGACGCCGGCGTCGTGGTCTGGACGGCGCCCCTGACCACCGCCAGCCGCCTCCTCGGGGTCGACGCGGGCGGCCTGCGCTTCCGCTCCACGCTGCTGTTCAACCTCGCCCTGGCGCGACCGGCTCGCGTCGACCAGCAGTGGATCTACTTCGCCGAGGAGCCGGCGTTCGTCAGGGTCTCGCTGCCCACCGCCTTCTCGGCCGCCGCGGCGCCGCCCGGCGCCGGCGCGCTCGGCGTGGAGCGGACCTGCGTCGAGGGCGACGCCGACTGGCGGGGGGCCGAGTCGCTCGTGCCGGACGTCGTCGCCGGCCTGGTCCGCGCCCGGGTCATCGGGGACGCCGGCGACGTCGAGTCGGTCCACGTGGAGCGGGTAGCCGACAGCTACCCCGTCTACACGCTCGGCTACCGGGAGGCCCGCGACGCCTGCCTCGCGGCGCTCGGCCGCCATCGCAACCTTCTGCTGGCGGGGCGCTGCGGCCGGTACTGGTACAACAACATGGACCACACCATCGGCCAGGCCCTCTCGATCGCCGATCAGCTGGCGGCCGGCCGGGCCCCGCCGGAGGTCGACGTCGGCCGGCTCGACTTCTGGTGCGGTCAGGGTGAGGGGGCCGCCGGCTCCGACGAGGCGGGGCGGTAGGACCGCACGACGTCGTCCAGCCCGGGGACGTCCCGCGCCAGCCCCGCCGCGAGGAGGACGAGCGGCGCCGCCGCGAGGGTCGCCAGCAGGGCGTAGGCGAGGAGCCGGCGGGAGCCGTCCCGGGCCGCCGCCGCGAGCCGCGCCGCGGCGACGGCGACCGCGGCCAGCGCGAAGGGGAGCACCGCGAGCGCGCTGTGCAGCCAGATGGGGCGCGACGCGAGCGCGAAGGGCAGCCAGGTGGCGGCGACCAGGGCGGGGAGGAGCGCCAGGTCCGGCCGGCCCGCCCGCCGCGCCTCCCGGACCAGCCAGGCGGCGGCCGGCAGCGTGGGGAGC
Source organism: Anaeromyxobacteraceae bacterium (assembly GCA_035719085.1). GTDB lineage: Bacteria > Myxococcota > Myxococcia > Myxococcales > Anaeromyxobacteraceae > JADKCZ01. Next base: position 4,576 of record DASTGK010000616.1, on the reverse strand, counting down.
CAGGTGAGCGGGTTGCTGATCGCGACGATCGGGACCGGGCCGGCCGGGCCGAACGCTGCGTCGGCGTAGGCGGTCGGCCAGAGGAACCACCGCGCCGCCCGGTGGGGCTGCTCCGAGTCGGCCGCGTTGAAGCCGGCGTGGTGGGCCGCCTCGGTCGCCATGGCGCGCTGCAGGTCGATCCAGTCCACCAGGCTCCTGCCGCCTCGGAACCAGGGGGCCCAGGTCGCCAGGTAGACCGCCGCCGGGAGCAGGAGGAGCGAGACCGCCAGCAGGGCCAGCTGGGCGCGACGGGCCGGGGCGGCGGCCGAGCGGTCGCTCCCGGCGCGCCACAGGGTCCACAGGACCGTCACCGCGAGGGGCAGCGCGACCGACCACTTGGTCGCGAGGCCGAGGCCGAAGAGCAGGCCGCTCGCGACGGCCCACCCGGCGCGTCGCCCGTCGAGGAAGCGCAGCGCGGTGAGGACGCCCGCGGCGCCGAAGAGGGTCGTGTAGACCTCCTGCACGGCCTGGCGCGAGTAGTCGACGTGCAGGGGGTCGATGGCGAGGAGCAGGGCGGCCAGCAGGCCGGCGCGGTCGCCGCCGAACCGGCGCGCCAGGAGCCCGATCACGGGGACGCCCGCGACGCCGATGAGCAGGCTCGGCAGGACGAGGCCGAGCTTGGAGGGGCCGCAGGCCCACAGCGCGACGTAGACGAGCAGGTCGCGAAGCCGCGGGTGCTGCCACATCGTCGGCCCGACCTGCGCGCGCTCGAGGAAGTTCACGGCCGAGACGGCCGCGGAGAGGTCGTCCGCGAGCGGGGGTTGGCCGGGGAGCGCGAGGAGACGCAGCCCGGCGGCCACCGCGGTGAGGAGCGCGAGGCGCGTCGCGAAGCGGCGCGCCTCCTCCGTGGCCGGCGTCACGGGGCGGGCGCTCCGGCCTCGGCGGCGAACGAGGCCGCGAAGGCCCGGGCCGCCGAGCGGGCCGCCGGCGAGACGTCGGCGGCGTCCTCGGCGAGGCTGACGATGACGAGCCCGCAGCGCAGGCGCGCCCGGCGCAGCGCCTCCCGCAGCGCGCCGGCGTCGGCGTCGTCGAACCAGGAGGCGTTCACGTCGAGGAGCACCGGCTCGTCGAGGCTGGGCGGGAGCGCGTCGAGCGTCCGGGGGATCGCCGCCGCGTCGATCCGCAGGGGGAGCACCTCGGCGGCGCGTCCCAGGGCGGCGAGGCGGCCGCGGAGCGCTCCCGGAGGGCTCACGTAGAAGAGCCGGCGCGCCACGCGCAGGGACGCGGCCGTCCAGAGGTAGTCGGCCGGCGTCGCGGCTGCCTCGAGCAGCCGGTCCAGCGCGGGGCCGGTGCCCGCCTCGGTGAGGGTGCGGCGCGTGAGCCGGCTCCCCTCGTCGTCGACGAAGTGGAGGAAGCGACCGGCGTGGACGACCGTCCACCCGACGTACCCCCGGGCGCGCCAGGCGGCCACCACCTCCGCGTCGGTGCGGGCGACGACGACGGTGGGCGCGCGCCGGCCGACGCCAGCCGGCTCCCGCAGGGACAGGCCTCCTGCCTGGAGCGCCACGGGGACCGCCACGCAGCACGCGGCCAGCCACGCGGCGAGCCACGCGGTGCGCGCGGGCGGCGTCGCGGCGCCGGCGGGGTGATCGGCGAGACCGGGCACCCGGTCATCCTCGCACGGCGCCGGTCCGGCCGTCCGCCCCTCAGTCCTTCTTCCCGCCCTCGATGACGCCGAAGCGCGGCTTCTTGCGCGGCGGGGCGACGAGCAGGCCGCCCATCACCGCCGCCCAGGGGAGGGCGCAGTCGTGGCGGCGGCCGCGGAAGGTGAGCGAGGCGCGCAGCCCCCACTCGTCGAGCAGCACCTCGGGGCAGTCGCGGCCGACCACCAGGTTGAGCCGCACCAGCTCCTGCTCCTCCAGGAAGGCGGGCAGCTCGGTGCCGGGGGTCGACGGGGCGACGATGACGCACTCGATGCTGGCGGCGGCGCGGCAGGCCTCGAGCATGGCGGCGTGGCGCTGCTGCACGGCGTAGAGCTCGAGCGCCCCCTCCGACCAGGCGGGGCAGGAGGGGAGGCAGTCGCCCTCGGGCGGGTGGTCGTGCGCGGTCACGGTGACCACCATCTATCACGAGCCCGGGGGGTGCCAGGGTCCGCCGGTGTGGTAAACCTCGGCCCTCACCGGGCGGGTGGCGGAACTGGCAGACGCGCGGGACTTAGGATCCCGTGCCGAAAGGCGTGAGGGTTCGACCCCCTCCCCGCCCAAGACCCCTTGACCCGGCGGCGGCGCGAGCGTACCTCTACCCGCTTCCTCCGGACCGGAAAGAGTCATGAAGATCAACGTCGAGACCACGTCCCCCGTCGAGCGGAAGCTCACCATCGAGGTCCCCCCCGAGCGGGTGACCAAGGAGCTCGACCGGGCCTACTCGCAGCTCGGCCGCCGGGTGAAGATCCCCGGCTTCCGCCCCGGCCACGTGCCGCGCGGCGTCCTCGAGCGGAGCTTCCGCGCCGAGGTCGAGGGCGAGGTGGTCGAGAAGCTGGTCTCGTCGACCTTCGTCGAGGCGGCCCGGGCCGAGCAGGTGGAGGCGGTCGCCCCGCCCAACGTCTCGCTCGAGGGGGCGCTCACCGCCGGCGCGCCGTTCCGCTACTCGGCGCGCGTCGAGGTGCGCCCCAAGGTCGAGCCGAAGGACTACCGCGGCCTCGCCGTCACCCGCGCCGTCGTCGCCGTGACCGACGAGACGGTGGCGGCCGAGCTCGCCAAGCTGCAGGAGGGCTACTCGCAGCTCGTGCCGGTCGAGGGTCGCGACGTGGCGCAGGACGGCGACTGGGCCGTCATCGACCACGAGGGGACCATCGACGGCGCGCCCTTCGAGGGCAGCCAGGCATCGGGCGTGACCGTCCGCATCGCCCCGGGCAAGGTGGAGGAGGGCTTCCTCCCCGCGCTCATCGGCAAGAAGGTGGGCGAGGTGGCGGAGATCCTCGAGGCCTTCCCGCAGGACCACCGCAACCCGGCGCTCCGCGGCAAGCAGGCCGCCATGAAGGTGACCCTCTCCGGCCTCCGCGCCAAGCAGCTGCCGGCGCTCGACGACGCCCTCGCCAAGCAGGTGGGCATCGAGGGGATCGAGACGCTCGACGCGCTCAAGGACCGGATCAAGTCCGACCTGACGAAGCGCGAGAACAACAAGGCCGAGGCCGAGCTCCGGGACGCGCTCCTCAAGGCGGCCCTCGCCAAGAACGAGTTCGAGGTGCCGCCCTCGATGGTGGAGCGGGCCATCGACCAGATGCTGGAGGGGACGGCGCAGCGCTTCGCGCGCATGGGCGTCGACATGCGCCAGCTCGAGCTCGACCTGGCCCGGCTGCGGGCCGACCTGCGCGAGCAGGCGCTCTTCCAGGTGCGCGGCGCCATCCTGCTCGACGCCATCGCCGACGCCGAGAAGATCGAGGTGACCGACGACGACCTGCAGGCGCAGGCCGCCAAGGTGGCCGAGGAGATGGGCCTCCCCCTCGCCAAGGTCCAGCAGCAGATGCGCGGCAGCGAGGCCCGGGCGGCGCTACATAACCGGGTGCGGGAGGAGAAGGCGCTGGCCGTCCTCTCCCAGTCGGCCACCATCCAGCCGTGAGAACACGGGGTTAGCGACCATGCCTTACATCCCGATGCCCTTCGTGGTCGAGCAGACCCACCGGGGCGAGCGCAGCTACGACATCTACAGCCGGCTCCTCAAGGACCGGATCGTCTTCCTCGGCACGCCGGTGGACGACGACGTGGCCAACGTCATCATCGCCCAGCTGCTCTTCCTCGAGTCCGAGGATCCGGACAAGGACATCAACCTCTACATCAACAGCCCGGGCGGCGTGGTCTCGGCCGGCATGGCCATCTACGACACCATGCAGTACGTGAAGCCGCAGGTGTCGACCATCTGCCTGGGGCAGGCCGCCTCGATGGGCGCCTTCCTCCTGGCGGGCGGCGCGCCGGGGAAGCGGTTCGCCCTGCCGAACGCCCGCATCATGATCCACCAGCCGTCCGGCGGGTCGCAGGGGCAGGCCACGGACATCGAGATCCAGGCCAAGGAGATCCTGCGGCTCAAGAAGCGGCTCAACGAGCTCATGGCCAAGAACGCCAAGCAGCCGCTCGACCGGATCGAGAAGGACACCGAGCGCGACTACTTCATGAGCGCCGGGGAGGCCAAGGAGTACGGCCTCATCGACGAGGTGATCACCTCGAAGAAGGCGCTGGAGAAGAAGTCGTCCTAGAGTCCGGGAGGCGCCCTCGGGTGGGCGCCGTGAGGAGGCCGTCGTGGAGAAGCGCGAGAGCTTGAGCTGCAGCTTCTGCGGCAAGTCGCAGAAGGAGGTGAAGAAGCTCATCGCCGGGCCGACGGTCTACATCTGCGACGAGTGCATCGGCCTCTGCAACGACATCATCGCCGAGGAGATCGCCGGGGAGGAGAAGAAGGACCAGAAGCTCCGGGTCCCGCGCCCCGCCGAGATCAAGACCATCCTCGACGAGTACGTGGTGGGGCAGGAGCGGGCCAAGAAGACGCTCGCCGTCGCCGTCCACAACCACTACAAGCGGATCGAGAGCCGCGTCGCCATCGACGACGT
>DASTGK010000615.1:0-3862 GCA_035719085.1 Anaeromyxobacteraceae bacterium | reverse complement strand
CCGCCGCTCGTCGGCGACGACATCCCGGCCGCCGAGCGCGACGCCTGGTACAACGCCTGGAACCTGGGCGTGGCCCTCGACGCCTTCTGCGTCGGCTGCCGCACCGACCTCTCCGACGCGGTGGCGCAGCTCTCCAGGGCGTACAAGGGCGATCGGATCGCCTTCCTCTCGCACACCTCCGACCAGGTGATGACCTACTTCCTGGTCGCCGGCACGCAGTTCGGCGCCCACCTCGACCGGCTCGACGCGACCCGCTTCGCCCCCTCGGCCAACGCCCGCGTCTTCTACACGCCCGGCACGCAGCACATGCTGCTCCCGACCGTGGGGACGCAGGTGACCGGGACGACCAAGCTCGGCGACTGGCTCGAGGCGATGGTCTCCGACGCGCCGGGCTGGGCGACCGTGAAGCCGTGAATCCGTAGGTCTCGCCGCACGGCGAGACTCGGCCTGGCGCTGCAGGCAGCCCCCTCACCCCAGCCCTCTCCCCCGGTGGGGGAGAGGGAGCAGAGACTTTGACGGTTCGCTCCCCCGGTGGGGGAGAGGGGGCCAAGGCGTTGGCTCACTGCGTGACGGCCAGACCGCGTAGAGGACGAGCGGCGACAGGAGCGCCAGCTCGCGCAGCATGACCGCCGCGCCGCGGATGGAGAGGAGGTGCGCGCCCATCGGCGCCGCCGGTACCAGGTGCCAGGGCGCGAGGAAGCGCTCGGTGCTCCAGGGCCAGAGGAACATGACGCCCCCGCCGCCCCCCGTGAAGGCGTCGAGCGCGCCGTGGCTCGCCGCCACGACGAGCGCCGTCGCCGCGAGGCGCGAGACGGAGCGCCCCAGCCCGTCGAGGAGGAGCGCCGAGCCGAGCGCCACCACCGCCGCCGCCAGGAGCGAGTGGAGCGCGCCGCGGTGGAGCCAGGGCGAGCCGGCCTGGGCGCCGAGCGTCCGCGCCAGCACGTCGGCGTCGGGGAAGGTGGCGAGCGCCGTGAAGTAGAGCGTGGGGCCGAGGCGGGGCCGCTCGGCGCCGGCGTGCAGCTTGCCGGCGGCCAGCCCGACGACGACGTGTCCGATCGAGGGCATGCGCCGATCGTCTGCAAGGCCGGGGCCGCCGAAGAACCGGCGTGAACGGGCCTGGTCGTCGCGGAGTCCGGCGCCTGGGCAGTGCGAGCCGTGTCACCGCGCACACGCCTGTGGCACCGGGGCGCCAGCCGGGCGCACCGCCGTCGCGGCTCGGCGGATCAGCTCTCCTTCCTCTTCCTGCTCGAGGGCCGGCGCTCCTCGCCGGTGGCGCCCGGCTCGCCCTCCCAGATGACCGCCTCCACGTTGTTGCCGTCGGGGTCGAACACGAACGCCGCGTACGCGGCATACCCGTCGCGAGGACCGGGCCCGCCGTTGTCCTTGCCCCCGGCCCTGAGCGCCGCGGCGTGAAACTCGTCGATCGCCCGTCTCGACGAAGCGTGAAACGCGAGGTGCGTCGGCGTCCCCACCTCGCCGGGCGTGACCCAGAAGTCGTGCCGTCCGGCGTCGTCCTTGAAGCCGAAGGAGTCGCCGTACTTCATGTCGCAGACGTACCCGAGCGGCTTCAGGGCGCGCTCGTAGAACTCGCGGCTCGCCTTCGAGTCGCCGCATCGCAGGCTGACGTGCTCGATCATCGTCCGTCCTCGCTCGAGCGTTCGCATGATCGCGCCGGTCGCCGGGTGCACGCACCGTCAGGGTCCCCGCCGGGCGAACCTCCGAGAGGTCCAGGCGCCGGGCCGCGCTCGGGGTCGACGGCAGAGCAAGGGAATCGAACCCTCCTGAAGCGCCTCTCAGCACCCCACACCGGTTTTGAAGACCGGGCCCGGCACCAGCCTGGGACGCTCTGCCGCCCGCGGGTGTACGGGAGGGGCGGCGGGGCGTCAAGCGCGCCGTGCGCCGCGGACGGTGCGTCCGGGTGGCGAGCGCGAACGCCGGCGCGGCGGCTACCGCGTCGCCTTGGACGGCCGGGCGGCGGCGGCGGCGGGCGCGTGCTCGTCGCCCCAGGTCGAGATGACCACGGTGGCCCGCTCGTGCGGCATGGCGGCCCGCGGCGAGCGGAAGCGCTCCACCGGCGACACGAAGGCGAAGTTGGAGACCCGGCTCGTGTAGAGGCAGGCGTAGTCCTCCACCTGCTCGCCGAAGCGCGAGTTCTCGTTCCCCTCCTTGAAGGTGAGCCCCCAGGCGCGGTTCACGCCCGCCTCGAGCGCCCGCGCCAGCTCGTCGATGCGGGCCTGCGCCCCTCGCAGCGCGCCGCGCAGCGTCTCCAGCTCCTGCTTGAGCCGCCGGCGGTCCACCTCCAGCCGGGGCCGCTCGCCGTCGGCCCCCTCGCGCCCGAGCCGCCGCTCCGCCTGGTTGAGGGCCGTGCGGTGCGAGGCGATGGCGTCCTCCAGCCGGACGCGGAGCGCCTCGAGGCGCGACAGCTCGCCGAGCGGCTCGCGGTTCCGGTCGAGCCAGACCAGCTCCCGCTCCAGCTCCTCCACCACCAGGCAGGTGCGCCAGAGCGAGCTCTTCCGCGAGCGGAGGATGTCGCCGTAGATGTGGTCGCCCACGTAGAGCACCCGGTCGCCGCCGGCGCCGAGCAGCTCCTCGAGCCGCACCAGGTCGCCGCCCTGGTAGGTGCGCCCCCGCTCCAGCGCCGTCGCCTCGCCGGCCGGCTGTCCGTCGGGGCCGAGCGCCAGCAGCGGCCGCCGCTCCGAGAAGAAGGCCGGCTTCTGCGCGCCGGTCACGACCGCGTCGAAGTAGTTGCGCCAGCTCGGGTACTCGGGGAGCACGCCGTCGAGCACGTGGCGCATCACCGCGTCGGTGTAGTCGGCGAGCGAGTTGGTGAGCAGGAAGAGCCGCTTGCCGCCGGAGCGGAGCTTGTGGAGCGCCGGGCCCAGCTCCGGGTCCACCACCACGTAGCGCGGCAGGTCGGCCATGACGACCGCCTTGAGCGAGCCGTCGCGGTGGACGGTGTCGATGGCCTCGCGGATGTCGTCGTAGAGCTTCACGTAGTCGACGGGCGCGGCGCCGCCGCCCTCCAGCAGCTCGATCGCCTCGGCGAAGAGGCAGGCCTCGGGCAGCGCGAAGAGGGTGTCGATCCAGGCGAAGCGGGGGGAGGAGAGGTGGATCTTCTCCTCGCGGTAGAGCCGCTGCAGCGCCTCGTCGGGGATGGGCCGGCGGCCGTGGTAGCCGCGCCCGACGTGGTTGTGCCGGTCCATCTTGAAGATGTTGCCGTGCTCCTTGTCCATCACCAGGCCGCGGATGACGAACTCGGGGTCGTAGCGCACCGCCCGCAGCGCCGCCGGGTAGCCGTGGTGCTCCACCAGCCGGGCCACCGTCATGCCGAACGCCAGCTCCTCCAGCTCGCGCAGCTGGTAGATGGCGAGCGTGTAGTCCATGTCGAAGCCGACCGCCTCGATCTTGTCCATCCGCAGGTTGCGGTTGACGAAGATCTGGCGCTCGGGCGGCACCTCGCGCCGGCCGGCGGCCGGCTCGTCGAGGATGGCCCGGACCTCGGGCGTGTCGTAGCTGGGGGGCGGGACGCCCGGTGGGCCCTCGAGGGGCGGGGAGGGCGAGGCCGTGTCGCGGTTCATCGCCATGCGGGGGCGAGATAGCACGCGGCCCGGCGCCTCTCAACGCAACCTTCGAAGCGGCGCACCCATCGGAAAGTTGCGTCCGGGCGGCCGCGGTCTACGCTCGCGGGCGCATGGCGAAACCCAAGCCCACCGCCTCGCGGCGGACGTCGCCCCTCGCCGACCTGGCGCGGCGGCTGGCCGCGCTGGAGGAGCGGGTGACCTTGCTCGAGACCGGGCGGGCCGGGCCCGGCGACGGGCGCGCGGCCAGGGCGGAGCGGCCGAGGGGCGTGGCGCGCTGCCCC
>DASTGK010000614.1:0-6255 GCA_035719085.1 Anaeromyxobacteraceae bacterium | reverse complement strand
GCGAGACGGGCCACGTCGGCGTCGAGCGCCGCCACCCGGTCCGGCCGGCAGAGCACGACGGCCGAGGCCTCGCGGGCGATGGCGTTCCGCTTGTTGCCGCCCTGGACGGCGACGAGCCCGAGCCCGTGCGGCGCCGCCACGGCGTCGAGCACCTGGCCGAGCACCCGCAGCGAGCTGGCGCGCCCCGCGCCGATGTCGATGCCGGAGTGGCCGCCCTTGAGCCCGGAGACCTTGATCCGCCGGGCGACCGCGCCACCGGGGGCGGCCGCGCGGGTGACGCGCCGGCGCGCCACCGTGTCGACGCCGCCGGCGCAGCCGATGGTCAGCTCCCCCTCCTCCTCGCTGTCGAGGTTGAGGAGCGTCTTCGCGCGGAGCCAGCCGGGCGCGAGGCCGTTGGCGCCGGCGAGGCCGGTCTCCTCGTCGACCGTGACGAGCACCTCGAGCGGCGGGTGGGCCACGTCGCGCGCCGCCAGCACCGCCAGCGCGGCCGCCACGCCGATGCCGTTGTCGGCGCCGAGCGTCGTCCCGGTGGCGCGCAGGACGTCGCCGTCGCACCGCACGCGGATCGGGTCGCGGGCGAAGTCGTGGGCCGTCCCCTCGTTCTTCTCGCAGACCATGTCGACGTGGCACTGGAGCGCCACGCCCGGCCGCCCCTCGCGCCCCGGCGTGGCCGCCTGGCGCAGGAGCACGTTGCCGGCGGCGTCGCGGAGCACCTCGCAGCCGAGCGCCCGCCCCTGCTCGGCCACCCAGGCGGCGGCCGCCGCCTCCTGCTTCGAGCCGCGCGGGATGCGCGAGAGCTGGAGGAAGTAGTCGAAGAGCGGCTTCGGCTCCAGGTCGTCGAGGAGGTCGGACATGGCGGTCTCCGGTGCGGGTCGGACTGCTCGGGCGCGCAGGCTAGCAGAAGGTCGTCGGCCGTGGGCCCCCGTCCTGGGGTTCACCCCGCGTCGCACGACGCCCGGGCGCCAGGGCCTCGATGGGCCGCTGCGGCGGCCCGGTCGGAGCGCCGCGCGCGCCCCTGGTCGATGTCCCGGAATCGCAGGACGCCCACAGTCACGTGAGACGGTGTCCCACCGATCGTGGGCGACTCTCGTCGTCCGCCGGGTGGGCCAGCGGCCCCTCCGCACTCCATGGCGGCGCGGACTCCGACGGACGCGCCGCGACATCCTCGTCGGAGGGCTCGACATGAAGACCGCATTGCTGAGGACCACCAGCCTGCTCGCGGCCGCCGCGGCGATCGCAATCGCCACGCCGGCCAGCGCCGCGCTGCTCGACCGGGGGCCGCAGGACCCAACCCTCGTCTTCCCGCTCTGGTACCGGGCGCTCGACGGCACCGCCGTCGGGATGTGCACGTCGCAGGCGCAGTCACCCAACCTGCTCGCCGGGCTCAAGCCCATGTGCTTCCCGGCCACGACCGATCCGGCCGGCTTCCCCGGCAACCTCGGCCCGGAGCTCTTCTACAACAACCTCACCGTCACCGTCGGCAAGGGCGGCGGCACCGCCGGCTTCACCATGAAGTACCTGGCGGCCCTCGAGGCCTCGTACATCCCGGCCGGCCTGCCGGTGCACGGCACCGAGGCGGTCTTCGCCCGCATCCGCGTGATCATCTCGACCAACGTGCCGGGCACCTACAAGGTGACCCACCCGTTCGGCGTCGAGGTCTTCAGCAACGTCGGCACCGGCCCGCGCGCCGTCTTCTTCACGGTCGACGTCCCGTTCGGCACGCCGCTCAACTTCGACACCGCCCTGACCGGCCCCATCGGCCCCTACATCAAGTGGGACTTCCTCAACGCGGGTGAGAGCCTGACCGTCGGCGGCCAGACCTTCCTCGGCGACCCGAACTTCGCGCACACCTACACCGGCAGCCCCTTCGGCACCAACTACGTCCGCGTCGACGGCCCGGTCGGCTCCAACCTCGACGGCGCCGGCAACGACTTCATCCTCGAGCCGCTCGGCGTGGTCGTCGGCCAGCTCTGGCAGGCCCCCATCGCCACCGCCTTCAACATCTCCAAGGCCGTCTACTCGCGCAACGCGACGCTCAACACGATGGACGTGTGGGCCACCTCGGCGCCGGCCCAGAAGCTGATCCTCACCGGCGTCGGCATGCCGAGCGTCCAGATGAAGGAGTTCCCGGGCGGCAACTACTACTCGCACCTCGAGGAGTCGTCGCTGCTCGTCCCGCCCGCCTCGGTGACCGTCACCAACCTCTCCAGCAACCCGGTCGTCTCCAAGTCGGCCCAGCTCGTCGATGGGCTCGACGCCACCGCCACCTACGCCTCGGCCACGGGCGCCCTCTCGGTGGCGGCCACCAGCAGCGACCTCGTCGCCCACACCATGAGCGTGCTCGGGCCCTTTGGCGGCCTCATGACGCCTGGCGTGACCGCCGGCAGCTACACCTACGCCGGCACCGTCCCGCTCACCGCCGAGCCGCCGCAGACGATTGACATCGCCTCGGCCGCGGGCGGCACCTACCCCGCCAACGTGGTGGTGCTCGCCGGCGCCCCGATGAACGCCGCCGGCCTGCCCGTCGCCGTCAACGACGCCCCCGTCGTGGCCGGCTCGGGGTCGACCACCTTCGACGTGTCGCTCAATGACACCTTCTCCGGCGTGCCCAGCGTCCTCATCCTCACCCAGCCGGCCACCGGCACGGCCACCGCCGCGGCCACGGGCGGGCTCGTGACCTACACCCCGGTCCCCGGCGCGAGCGGCCTCGACTCGTTCACCTACGTGCTGCAGGACGCGGTCGGCGTCTCCAACATCGCCACCGTGAGCCTGAACGTGCCCTTCGTGGCGCCGCCGCCGGCCGCCAACGCCGACAACTACGCCATGCTGCAGGGCACCTCGCGCACCTACAACGTGCTCGCCAACGACGTGGCCGGCACCGGCACCGTCATCAACGCGGCCAGCGTGAAGATCGTCACGCCCCCGGCGCACGGCACCGCCGTCGCCAACGTGGACGGCACCGTCACCTACACGCCGGTCATCGGCTTCAACTCGGCGCTCGACAGCTACAGCTACACGGTGGCCAACACCCTCGGCACCGTGTCGGCCCCCGCGGCCGTGACCGTCGACGTCTTCGGCGGCCCGGAGGCCGTCTCGATCGGCAAGGCGCTCTTCACCGTGTCGAAGACCAAGTGGACCATCGTCGGCTCGACCAACTGGTTCGGCCCGGCCCTGACGCAGCTCACCGTCAACTGCTGGCTCGGCACGGCCGCCGCTCCGACCGCCACCACGTTCATCGGCACCGCGCCGATCGACACCACCGGCAAGTTCCAGGTCGTCCCGGTGGGCACCGGGCCGGTCCCGCCGAACCCGTCGATCGTGACCTGCCAGACGTCGAGCGGCGGCTTCAAGACCGCGGGCGTGACGTTCCAGTAGCCTGACGCTTCCCCTCACGCCGAGGGGCAGTCCGAGAAGCCCTGGCTCCGTCCGCGGAGCCGGGGCTTCTCTTTAGGCGAAACCCTTGGCCCCCTCTCCCCCACCACGTCCTCTCCCTCTCCCCCACCGGGGGAGAGGGCCGGGGTGAGGGGGCCGCTTCTACGGAGCGCTGCTGGGCTGCGTCGGGGTCGCGGCCGGGGTCGTGGTCGGGGCCTCGGTCTCGGTCGAGCTCGGAGCCTCTGTCGTGGTCGGGGCCGCGGCCTCGACCGGAGCGGCCGGCTTCGCCTCGTCCGCCTTGTCGCCCTTCTCGGCCGGCTTCTCCTCGGCGCCCGCCTTCCTCTTCGGGGCGGCCGGGCGCGCCGCCGGGCCGGGGGCGGCCATCGCGTCGGCGGCGCTGGCGCCGGGCCGCTTCACGGCGAGCAGCAGGTTCGAGTCCTCGGCGTGCCGGTAGCCGATGACGAACGGCAGCGGCCGCGCCGGCTGCTCGGAGCAGGCCTTGTCGAGGTCGGCCTGGTAGGCCCGCTGGAACGGCTTGCGCGGCGTCGTGTACTTGCCGAAGCAGGTGAAGTCCCAGGCCTTGCCGAAGCGGTTGAAGGGGATGCCCGAGTCCTCCTGCAGGATGGCGCCGCAGGTGCGGAGCAGGAAGGCGCGCGGCTTGGAGAAGTGGTTGTCGTGCAGGATGAAGGAGGCGGCCTTGAGGAAGCCGTTGGCCGGGCCCCAGCCGCCGAGCCAGGTGAAGAAGCCGGGCGTCTTCGCCAGCGCCTCGTCGCCGAGGTCGATGCGCACGTAGGAGAGCTCCTGCGCGGCGCGGCCGGGGAAGCGGAAGGTCACGCGCACGCCCGGGACGCCGGCGCCGTACGCCTCGGCCGGCCCGCGATCGTGGGCCACGCCGGCCGCGTCGACCTCGAAGCGGCGCGAGTCGAGCACCTCGGCGCCGGACCGGGCCAGGAAGAGGTAGAGCACCGGCAGGACGCCGCGGATGCCGCGCCCCTGCAGGTCCTTCCCCATCTCGCTGGTGCGGAAGAAGCTCGAGGGGATGGTGGTCCGCAGCGCGAAGGAGAGCGCCTTGAGCGCCGCCTGGACCTCCTCCGGCTTCATCGTCTCGGGCGGCTGGAGCGAGCCGACCGGCTCGAGGCCGGCGAGCAGGTAGGCCGGCGCGTCGGGGAAGAGGCGCACCACGTTGGCCGCGTCCGGGCCGCCGAACAGGTAGATGACCTTGGCGTCCCTCTTGATGCGGGGCGCCAGCTCGGTCGCCTGCCACTCGCCCTCCTTGTCGAGGCGGGCGCCGAGCGTCGGCCAGTCCTTCTGCAGCTCGGCGACGTGGTCCTTCCACTCGGGGCGGGCGGCCAGGGCGGCGAGCGGCGAGTCGGCCGGCACGTCGAGGCCGGCCAGGAAGCGAGCCTGCTCGTTGGGCGTCGAGGCGCGGGCCGGCGCGGCGTGGGCGGCCGGAGCGCCCTGTGCGGCCTGGGCGGGCGTGGCGAGGGCGGCGGCGAGCCCGGCGGCGAGGAGCGCCAGGCGGCGGAGGGGCTGGACCATGTTCTGCTCGGCTCCTGTGCGGCCCCTGTCGAGGGGGCGTGGTCTTGCGGGGGCCGAACCATACACCGGACGGCCCCCGGGAAGGACGGCCGCGAGCGCCCCTCGATTCAAGGGCGGCGCCCTGGCCTGGCGCGCGGCGCGGCGCCCGCCCGGGCGAGCATGGCGGCGTCGACGGCGGCGCCGATGGCCGAGAGCTTGCGGGTGGCGCAGACCTGCTCCGCGCCGCACGGGTGGCGCGGCGCCGAGGCCCGCTCCGGGTCGAGGTAGCGGGTGCCGGCGCTCGAGAGGAGGACGACGACGTAGCGGCGCCAGGGCTTGCCCGGGAGCGGCTCCACCAGCCCCGCGTCGGCGGCGTAGTTCCAGGTGAGGCCGGTCTTGTGGAGGAAGCGGACCTGGGCCGCCTCGTTGCACGGGCGGACGTCGCGCCCGTAGGGCACGCCGAGCACCGTGGCCGCGCCCGCGGCGTCGAGGAAGCGCTCCGGCACGGGCGCCGGGATGCCGGCCGGCGCCGAGCCGCAGAGGAGGCCGCTCGAGAGGAGCTCGTGGAACCCCTGCTCCGCGAGCAGCCGGCGCAGGAGCGCCCGCCCCGGCGCGCCGAGCACCGCGGCGGTCACGAGCCTGCCGGAGGGGGCGCGCCAGCGGACGCCCGGCCCGCCGGCCACGAGCCAGAGGAGCCGCGCCACGTCCATGGCGGTCGCGTGGATCTCGCCGGGCGCCCAGCGGCCGCCGTCGGCCGGGCTGGTGCCGTCGAGGCGCAGCGTGGCGAGGCCGAGCGCGGCGAAGCGCCGGTTGAGCTTCTCCACGTCGCCGTGGGCGTGCAGGTACCAGAGGAGCGCCTTGGTCGCCTGGTTGTCCGACTCGGTCACCATCGCCTCGAGCCAGTCGCCGATGGGGCGCACCTCGGCGCCCGGCTCGGGGCCGGCGGCGACGCGGGTCCGGAGCGAGACCGCCCCCTCGTCCACGCGCCGGGCCAGGTGGAAGGCGACGAGCAGCTTGAAGACCGAGGCCGGGTACGGCGCCATGAAGTCGCGGCCGGCCGGGTGGCGCCGCGGCACCAGGTCGTCGTCGGCGGTGAACGGGCCGGCCGCCGCACCGGCCTCGCGCCGCGCCGGGCTCCAGCGCCGGAAGCGGACGCCGGTGGTGGCCAGGCTCCGGTCGAGCGCGACGACGCGGCCGGTCGGGCTCCCGGGGTCGAGCTGCACGTCGGCCGCCTCGACGGCGCGGCCCGCGGCGTCGAGCCGGATGACCGCCAGGTCGACGTGGGGCGGCGCGGCGATGCGCGGCAGGGGGGACGGGCAGCCGGGCGTGCCTGGGCACTTCCCCTCGTCGGCCCCGGCGTCGGCG
>DASTGK010000613.1:0-3168 GCA_035719085.1 Anaeromyxobacteraceae bacterium | reverse complement strand
GGCGCTGGCGGCCGGCGGCGTCTCCTTCACCCTCTCGGCCGTCGGGCGCGGCGTGGGCGCCCGCCACGGCGAGGCGGTGGCGCTGGCGCTGGCGGTGCCGGTGCGCGGCCTGCGCGTGCTCTTGCGGCCGCTCGGCAAGGTGACGGCCCTGGTCGCGGGCGGCCAGGCGCGCTACACGCTGCCGCCGCCGCCGCTCGCCGAGATGGAGCGGGCCCTGGCCGAATACGCCAGGGCGCAGGGGCAGGGGGCCGCCACCAGCGAGCTCATCCACGCCGTCTTCGAGTTCCGCGAGAAGGTGGCGCGCGACGTCATGGTGCCGCGCACCGAGGTGGTGGCGGTCGACCTGGCGACGCCGGTGCCGGAGATCGTGCGGCTCCTCGCCGAGGAGGGCCACTCGCGCGTGCCGGTCTACCAGGACCACCTCGACCAGATCGTCGGCGTCCTGCACGCGCGCGACCTGGTGCCGCTGCTGGCCCACCCCGACCTCATCCTGCTGCGCGACCTGGTGCGCCCGGCCCACTTCGTCCCCTGGTCGAAGCCCATGGAGCAGCTCCTGCGCGAGATGCAGCGCAAGAAGCTCCACATGGCGCTCGTGGTGGACGAGTACGGCGGCGTCATGGGGCTCTGCACCATCGAGGACGTGCTGGAGCAGATCGTGGGCGAGCTGCACGACGAGTTCGAGCCGGAGGAGGAGCGGGCGGTCGAGCCGCACGCCGACGGCTCCTTCACCGTGGCCGGCGCCACGCCCATCGGCGAGTTCAACCGCGCCGCCGCCGCCGACCTGCCGGAGGACGGCGGCGCCGAGACGGTGGCCGGCTTCCTCAACACCATCGCCGGCGCCATCCCGGCGCGCGGCGACCGCTTCTTCTGGCGCGGCTGGGTCTTCACCGTCAGCGACGCCGATCCGCGCCACGTCACCCGCGTCCGCGCCGCCCGCGTGAAGCGCGGCGCCCCCGAGGCCAAGAGCCCCACCACCCCGTAGGAGAGCCCCGCCATGTACGCCCTCGCCATCGTCCGCTACCGCAAGCCGCTCGAGCAGGTGCTGGAGCACGTCGACGCCCACCGCGCCTACCTGCGCGACCTGAAGGCCAAGGGGATCCTCGTGACCTCCGGGCCGCTCGAGCCGCGCTACGGCGGCGCGCTCCTGCTGCGCGTCCCCGACGAGGGCGGCGACGCGGTGCTGCTCGGCGTGCGCGACGGCGACCCCTTCCACAAGGCCGGCGTGGCCCAGTACGAGCTCCTGCCGTGGCTCCCCAACATCGGCAAGGAGGACCTCGACCGGGCGTGATGTGCCCGTGCAGGGGACGGAACGTCGCCGCCCCCCGGAGCCCGGTGTAACCTCCGCGCCCATGTCCGATCCCGCCACGCCCGCCGCCGCCGCCCGCCCGCCGCCGCCCGCCTGGCGCTGGCTCGTGCTCGTCGCCTGCAGCCTGGCGATGTTCGGCTGCTACTACACCTTCGACGCGCTCTACCCGGTGACGCCGCTCCTGGAGCAGGCCTTCGGCCTCACCGGCGAGCAGATCGGCCTGCTCGACACCTCGTACAACGTGGCGGCGCTCCTCACGCTCATCGCCGGGGGCGTCCTCATCGACCGGCTCGGCATGGCCGCCTCCGCCATCCTCTTCGCCGCCATCGGCGCCGCGGGGAGCCTGCTCATCGCGGTCGGCCCCTCGCTCGCCCCGGCGTCCCCCTGGGGCGCCATGATGGCCGGCCGCTTCCTCCTCGGCATCGGCTCGGAGCTCTTCATCGTGGCGGTCACCACGGTGGTGGGGCGCTGGTTCAAGGGGAAGGAGATCTCCTTCGCGCTCGCGCTGCAGCTCCTCATCGCCCGGCTCGGGTCGGTCGTGGCCGACAAGTCCCCCGACCTCTTCAAGGGGCTCTTCGCCGGCTGGCAGCCGCCGCTCCTCCTCGCCGCGGCGCTCGGCGCCGCCTGGCTCGTCTTCGCCGGCGCCTACGCCGGGCTGGAGCGGGGGGCGGCGCGCCGCTGGGCCGTCGCCTCGGCCGGCGCCACCGACAAGCTGGTGCTCGCCGACCTGGTCCGCTTCGACCTCGGCTACTGGTGGGTGGTCGGGCTCTGCGTCGCCTTCTACTCGACCATCTTCCCCTTCCGCACCTTCGCCAACCTCTACTTCACCGAGGCGCGCGGCGTGGCGCCGGAGGCGGCCGGCAACCTGAAGTCGATCCTGCCGCTCATCTCGATGATCGGCATGCCGCTCTTCGGCCTGCTCGCCGACCGGATCGGCAAGCGGGCCCTCCTCATGGCGGTCGGCTCCTCGCTCCTCGTGCCGCCGTTCCTCATGGTGGCCCTGTGGCAGACCGGCGTCGCCCTGCCCGAGGTGGCGCTGCCCGGGCTCGGCACCATCGTCTCGGCCGGCACGCCGCTCGAGCTGGTGCTCGCCATGGCGATGATGGGGCTCGCCTTCGCGCTCGTGCCGGCGGTGCTCTGGCCGGCGGTGACCTACCTGGTCCCGGACGCGCGGCTCGGCTCGGCCTACGCGCTCATGACCTTCTGCCAGCAGGTCGGCTGGGCCGCCATGAGCTGGGGGCTCGGCAAGGTGCAGGACGCGACGCACGCCAGCGCCCAGAACCCGGGCGGCTGGGCGCCGGTGCTCTGGATGCTGGCCGCGCTCGCCTCGGTCGGCTTCGTCTTCTCCTTCCTGCTCTGGCGCTCGGAGCGGGGGCCCAAGGCGCACGGGCTCGAGGCGGTGCGCGCCGCCTGACGCCGCGCCCGCAGGCGTCACCCGCCGTCGCACCGACCTTGGGTCCGGCCGGATCCACGGCCGCCCGGCCGCGTCAAGAATTTGCCTTCGGGGATCCGAGGGATTACTCTCCGATATCGCAGGCAAGATCCCGGGATCAGGGCGGGATCGTCGGGCGGGCGAGGGCGGTGGGCGGCGAATGGACGGGCGATCTCGGGGGGACAGATCCATCGATCCGGGCGAGCTCCTGAGGAGCGCGCTCGAGAAGATCGTCTTCTTCGAGTGCCGCGTGGCGCAGCTCGAGGCCGAGCTCGCCGCCGCGCGCCAGGTGGCCGAGCGGGCCCGCGGCGACGCCGCCGAGGCCCGCACCCGCGAGACCGAGGCGGTCCGGGCGCTCGCCGCCGAGCGCGAGGCCCGCGCCGCCCTCACGCTCTCCGAGGCCGAGGCGGCCGAGCGGGTGCGCCTCCTC
>DASTGK010000612.1:0-2250 GCA_035719085.1 Anaeromyxobacteraceae bacterium | reverse complement strand
GGCTCCTCGGGCGCGTGGCGCGGGCCGATGGCGGTGACCGTGGCGAGCGGCGGCTCGGCGGCGGGGTGGGCGGTGAGCGGCCGGCCCAGCTTCTCGAGGTGGGCGGACACCGCGGCCTCGTCGAACCCGTCGGCCTCGCGCTCGATGACGCGGATGGCGTCCCGCGGGCACTCGCCCAGGCAGGCGCCGAGGCCGTCGCAGTAGGCGTCGGAGACGAGCCGGGCCTTGCCGTCGACGAGGGCGATGGCCCCCTCGGCGCAGGAGCCGATGCACAGGCCGCAGCCGTCGCACTTGGCCTCGTCGATCTGCACGATCTTGCGGAGCATGAGCCGTCCCTTATGGCACGCCGCACCCGGCCGGTTGAAGGCCCCCTGGGGTGAAAGAGCGCTTGCAGGGCGCGGCGCCGTCGGAAATCCTGGCGCTCAGGACCAGCTGCCTTCGACATCGCACGCAACAAGGATGCGCCTTCGCTGACCTTTCCGCTCCGGGAGGCAGTGCCTCAACATGCCCGTCCACAGGTGACCGATGGCGCCGCCGCTCAATGTTCAGGCCGTCAAGACGTTCTGTTCGCAAAGGGAGGTCGACCTTGTGATCGTGCCGACCCCACTTGGGCGGGCTCTGAGGTGGCGGGCCGAGTTCGACGGCTACGGGGAGTTCTCACGATCGACGCCGAGAGCGTGGAGTACGTCCAGTGGCCGAACGGGATTACGGTCGGTGCGATTGAGGTCGCGCCGGACGTCCGCGACGCGGCCGGCCTCGCGGACGCTGTGCGGCTGCTCGTGGGTGAGGTGTCGGGTGCGACCTTGGTGGTCCGGAGCGCCGACTCTTCCTCTTTCCAAGGCGCAAACGCTGGAGAGTTGGGAATTGTGGTAGCCAACCGCATCAGCTTCAAGAAGGGCAAGGACTGGAAGGAGTACGGCCCAGGCGCGCCTGAGCATCTCGGTTGAGCCCGGGCCCGTGTGCGAGCCGTGGCCCCGATAGTCGGGACGCACTAGAATTGGGGTCGCCATGCGCGCGCTCAAGGCACACGTGAGGGGCGGCCGGATCGTCCTGGATGAGCCCACCGAGCTCCCCGAGGGCGAGGACGTCGAGCTCGTGCCGCTCGCAGAGGTGCTCGCGAGCGGAGGCGACTACCTCGACGACGAGGAGCGCCAGCGGCTGCACGCGTCCATCGAGCGCGGGCTCGAGGACGTGCGTGCCGGGCGCACTGGCGATGCCGAGCAGGTGCTCGCGAAGCTGCGCGCGAGGACCGCCGGACGGTGAAGGTCGAGCTGTCGGCCGAAGCCCAGGCGCAGGTGGAGCGGATCGACGCCTGGTGGCGGGAGAACCGCCCCGCTGCGCCGACGCTCTTCGCGGAGGAGCTCGAGCAGGCGATCCGGACGCTCGCCAAGACCCCGGCGGCGGCCGTGCGCTACGCGCCGAAGCCAGGCGTGCGGCGGCTACTCCTCAGGCGCAGTTATTACCACCTGTACGTCGTCGAGAAGTCGGCGACGGTGTACGTCGTCGCCGTCTGGAATGCGTTCCGCGGTCGCGGTCCCCGCCTGTAGCTCGTGGTACGATCGTCGGCGTGCTCGCCACCGTCGTCATGCCACGCGGTGGGCACTCCCCGACCATGCCCCGACCCTTCACCCTGCGGCTCGCCACCCTCGCGCTCGCCTGCGCCGCCGCCCTGAGCCAGGCCGCCGCCCAGGCACCGGATCCCGACTCCGACGAGGGGCGCTGCGCCCGCGGCGTCCCGGCCGCCTGCCGCGACCTCGGCCGCGCCCGCCTCCTCGGGGAGGGCGCCGCACGCGACGACCGGCTGGCCGCCGCCTACCTGCTCAAGGCCTGCGAGATGGGCGACGCCGCCGGCTGCTCCGACCTGGGCGTCCTCTCGGCCATCGGTCGCGGGGTCTCGCAGGACGACGCCCGGGCCGTGGCGCTCAGCCGGCGGGCTTGCGCCGGCGGCTCGGCGCTCGGTTGCTCCAACCAGGCGGTCCTCTCGCTCGCCGGGGCGGGCGGGGCGCCGCCGCCGGACGGGAAGGGGGAGGGCGGCGCCCGGATCGTCCGCGCCTTCCGCACCGCCTGCGAGGCGGGCGTGCCGGAGGGCTGCCTCGACCTCGGCACCGCGCTCGCGGCCGACCTGCTCGTGGCGGGCGACCTCGGCGAGGCGGCGCGCTCCCTGCGCCGCGCCTGCGACGCCGGGCTCGGCCTCGCCTGCTACCGGCTCGGCCTCCTCGCCACCCGCTCGCCCGCGTCGGTCGGCGCGCC
>DASTGK010000611.1:0-8001 GCA_035719085.1 Anaeromyxobacteraceae bacterium | reverse complement strand
GCCTCGAGGCCGGGCGGGAGCGGCAGCGGCCGGGCGCCCCAGCCGAGCGCGGTCACGCCGCCTCCGGCGGCTCCGGCCGGACCGGCGCCGCGCCCGTCACCTCGGGCGGCAGCACCGCCACCATGGCGGCCCGCACCCGGTCGCGCAGCGCCGTGGCGTCGGCCTGGCCGAGCCCGGCGGTCGGGACCGGCTCGAGGATGCGGGCCACCGCGTCGCACGGGGCCACCGCCATGCCGCCCTTCTTGAGCCCGGCGGCGGTGCCGGAGACGGCGACGGGCAGCACCGCCACGCCGGCGTCGATGGCGAGCCGGAAGGCCCCCTTCTTGAAGGGCAGCAGCCGCGCGTCGCGCGAGCGGGTCCCCTCCGGGAAGATCATCACGCTCATGCCGTGGGCCAGGTAGTCCTTGGCCCGGGCGATCGCCTCGCCGCCGCTCTCGGCGTCGCCGCGCCGCACCGCGATGTCGCCGGTGAGCCGCAGCATCCAGCCGATCCAGGGGATGCGGAAGAGCTCCTCCTTGCCGACCCACTTCATCTCGCGCGGCAGGCGGGACAGGAGGACGATGTCGAGGAGCGACTGGTGGTTCGACACCACGACGTACGGGCCGGGCCCCGCGGGCCAGCGCCCCTCGACGCGGAAGCGCCAGCGCGGGTAGCAGCGGCCAAAGATCACCCCCACGCCGCGCAGGAACTGGCCGGTCACCACCCGGTTCCGGTCGAAGGGGGCGGTGACGACCCAGAGCAGCGCCTGGATCGGCAGGGCCGCGAGCACGACGGCGGCTGCGACGGACCAGCCGAGGACGACGAGGATGGGCTCCACGGCGGGCACCCTACAGCGGCGGGCGGGGCTGGTGGAAGCCGGTCCGCGCCTGGAAGAGCGCGCCGGCCGAGAGGAGGCGCGCCTCGGAGAGCGGCGGCCCGACGAGCTGGAGCGAGACGGGCAGCCCGTTGACGAAGCCCATGGGCAGGGCGAGCGCCGGCAGCCCGGCCACGTTGCCGGCGGCGCCGAGCGGGTCCGGGAAGTCGAAGAGCGCGTCGAAGTTGGACGCCACCGGCGGCGGGGCCACCGGCAGGTTGGGCGCGAGCACGAGGTCGTAGCGCTCGAAGAAGGCGGCGAGCCGGCGCTGCACCTCGCCGCGCACGCGCATGGCGCGCACGTAGTCGGCGGCGGTGGCCTTCGGCTGGTAGTCCTCCGGCTTGCGCGTGGCGTGCGAGGCGTCGGCCAGCTCGCGCGTCTTGCCGGTGCGGATCAGCTCCTCGAAGGCGGTGGCCGCCTCGGCCTCGATGAAGAGCGTGGCGAGCGGCTCGTAGGGCAGCTCCGGCAGCTTCGCCTCCTCGAGGAGCGCGCCGGCCTCGCGGAAGAGGGCGCGGGCCGCCGCGAAGGCGTCGCGGGCGGCCGGGTCGACGCCCGTGATCCCCTCGAAGCCGAGCACCGCCACGCGCAGGCCGCGCGGCACCTCCGGGCGCACCCGGGCGAGCGCCGGCGGCGGCGGGACGGAGGAGGGATCGCGCACGTCCTCGCCGGCCAGCGCGCCGAGCACGAGGGCGCAGTCCTGGGCGCTGCGGGCGATGGGGCCGAGCTTGTCGAGGGTGTAGCTGAGCGCCATGGCGCCGGCGCGCGAGAGGACGCCGTAGGTGGGCCGCAGCCCGGTGACGCCGCAGAAGGCCGCCGGGCAGGTGATGCTGCCCCAGGTCTCCGAGCCGATGGCGAAGGGGACGAGCCCGGCCGCCACCGCCGCGGCCGAGCCGGAGGAGGAGCCGCCCGACCAGCGCGCGAGGTCCCACGGCGTGCGGCAGGCGCCGGTGAGCGACGCCTCGCCGGTGTGGTAGCCGAGGCCGCCGGCCAGCTCCACCATGGCGAGCTTGGCGCAGAGCACGGCGCCGGCCGCGTCGAGCCGCTGCACCAGCGTGGCGTCCTCGGCCGGCACGCGCCCGGCGAAGGGGCGCGCCCCCCAGGTGGTCGGGATCCCCTTCGTGTCGAGCAGGTCCTTGAGGCCGTAGGGGATGCCGTGCAGCGGGCCGCGCCAGGCGCCGGCCTGGAGCTCCTGCTCGGCCACCTTGGCCTGGGCGAGCGCCCGCTCGGCGGTGACGGTGACGACGCAGCCGAGCCGCGGCCCGAGCCGCTGGAGCCGCGCCAGGCAGCTCTGCGTCAGATCGACCGGCGAGAGCTCGCGGGCGCGCAGCTTCTCGCCGAGCGCCGCCACGCCGCCGAAGAGGACGTCGTCGGGGAGGAGGCTCACGGCTGCCTCGCGCGGACGCCGAGGGCGCGGAAGACGAAGGCCGGCTCGGCCGTGGGGGAGAGCGGGAAGGCGCGCAGCGCGGCCAGCCCATCCGGCGCGCCGCTCGACGGCGAGGGGCCGGCGGCCGGCTCGGCGGGGCGCGGCCCCACCTTGACGGTGGCGCAGCCGGCGGCCACCGGGGCGAGGGCGGCGAGCGCGAGGAAGCGGCGGCGCGAGGTGGCGCCGGGGGCGGGTGGCGCGAGGCGGTTCGGCATGCGGCGATGGTAGCGCGCGCCCGGGCCGGCGCCGCCCTCAAATCGGGTGCGCGCGGCCGCGCGCCCGGCCATCATGCGGGGGTGCCGGAGCTGCCCGACCTCACCGTCTACGTCGAGGCGATCGCGGCGCGGGTGGAGGGGCGTCCGCTCGAGCGGGTGCGGGTGGCGACCCCCTTCCTCGTGCGCACCGCCGCTCCGCCGCTCGCGGCGGCCCACGGCCGGACGGTGCGCGGCGTGCGCCGGGTCGGGAAGCGGATCGTCCTCGCGCTCGACGGCGACCTCTTCCTCGCCCTCCACCTCATGATCGCCGGGCGGCTCCACTGGAAGGAGCCGGGGGCGAGGCTCGGCGGCCGGGCGGCGCTCGCCGCCTTCGACTTCGCGCCCGGCTCGCTCACGCTCACCGAGGCCGGCACGCAGCGGCGCGCCGCGCTCCACCTCGTGGCCGGCGAGGCGGCGCTCCGGGCGCTCGACAAGGGGGGCCTCGAGCCGCTCGAGGCCGGGCTCGACGCCTTCGCCGCGGCGCTGCGCCGGGAGCGCCACACGCTGAAGCGCGCCCTCACCGACCCCGGCCTCTTCGCCGGCATCGGCAACGCCTACTCCGACGAGATCCTGCACCGGGCCCGGCTCTCGCCGGTGGCCATGACGACCGGCCTCGACGACGCGGCGGTGGCGCGGCTCCACGCCGCCACCGGCGAGGTGCTGCGCGAGTGGACCGAGCGGCTCCGCGCCCAGGCGGCTGGTGGCTTCCCCGAAGGCGTCACCGCCTTCCGTCCAGAGATGGCGGTACACGGCCGCCATCGGCTCCCCTGCCCGGTCTGCGGTACGCTGGTGCAGCGGATCGTCCGGGCGGCCAACGAGGTCGACTACTGCCCCCGCTGCCAGACCGGCGGCCGCATCCTGTCGGACCGATCGCTGGCGCGGCTGCTCAAGGCCGACTGGCCGCGGACGATCGACGAGCTGGAGCAGCACCCGGCGCTCTCGAGGGCGCGGGCACCGGAGGGGCGAGGAGCGAAGGGATGACGAAGGCGCAGCTGGTGGCGGCGTTTCGCGAGAAGGCGCGGCTGCTCTACGAGGGCAAGGCGGTGCCGCACCGGAGCTGCGGCATGTGCCTCGCCGAGACCTTCGACCGCGAGCCGCGCCCGTACCACGCGCTGCGGCGCGGCGGCATCACCGGCGTCGGCGAGTGCGGCGCGGTGGTGGCCGGCGGCCTCGTCCTGGGGGAGCTCTTCGGCTACCCCGACTCCACCGCGCCCACCTCGGTGACGCTGCGCGAGGCGATGGTCCGCTACCAGGCGGCGGTGGCGAAGCGGCTGCCCAAGGGGCCGAAGGGCACCATCGTCTGCAACGACCTCGTCAGCCCGTTCCGCGACTTCCGCAGCGAGGAGCGGACGCTCTTCTGCACCGTGATCGCCTCGACGGTGGCCGACATGGTGGCCGAGGTGGCCATCGACCTCGGCGCCCGGATCGCGGTGACGCCGATCCGCGACACGTAGCTCGCCGGTCCCCGCCCGCGCCTGCGTCGCGCCCTATGCAAGGGTGCGAGGCGGGCGACGCAGCCGGCGCCGCGGGCGCTCGTTACACGGCGCGTCAAGCTCGCGAGATCAGAGGGAGTCCGGGGCATGGGGCGGGAGCGCCGGCGCGCTCGAACCGCCCTCATTGGTCCAGTATTGCAAAAGACGTGCCCCGAATTGGTGTGCGCTTGACACCGATTGTCGGTTGGATTTTCCTTCCCGCCACTCAAATCCAGCGAATCGCTCGTCCCACCCTCCTCGAAAGAGAGGAAGCGCGATGGCCACCGACTTCACCCCGCCCCAGAACCCCCCGTCGAGCCCGGTCCCGAAGAAGAAGATCCGGCGCGAGGACGCGCTCGAGTACCACTCGCGCGGCCGCAAGGGGAAGATCGAGGTCGTCCCGACCAAGCCGTGCGCCACGGCGCGCGACCTCGCCCTCGCCTACTCGCCGGGCGTGGCCGAGCCGTGCCTCGAGATCGAGAAGGACGAGGAGCTCAGCTACACGTACACGGCGCGCGGCAACCTGGTGGCCGTGGTGTCGAACGGCACCGCCGTGCTCGGCCTCGGCGACATCGGCCCGGCCGCCGGCAAGCCGGTGATGGAGGGCAAGGGCGTCCTCTTCAAGAAGTTCGCCGACATCGACGTCTTCGACATCAACATCGACGCCAAGGAGATCGACAAGATCTGCACCGTGGTCAAGGCGCTCGAGCCGACGTTCGGCGGCATCAACCTCGAGGACATCAAGGCCCCCGAGTGCTTCGTGGTGGAGGAGCGGCTCAAGCGGGAGATGAACATCCCCGTCTTCCACGACGACCAGCACGGCACCGCCATCATCTCCGGCGCGGCGCTGCTCAACGCGCTCGAGCTGGCCGGCAAGAAGATCGAGCAGGTGAAGGTGGTCGTCAACGGCGCCGGCGCCTCGGCCATCGCCTGCACCAGGTTCTACCTCTCGCTCGGCGTGAAGCGCGAGAACGTGGTGATGGTGGACACCAAGGGCGTCGTCTTCCAGGGGCGCACCGAGGGCATGAACGAGTACAAGGCCCAGTTCGCCTCCACCACCCGGGCCCGCACCCTGGCCGAGGCGCTCGAGGGGGCCGACGTCTTCCTCGGCTGCTCGGTGAAGGGCATGGTCGACCAGGCCATGGTCCGCTCCATGGCCAAGGACCCGATCGTCTTCGCGCTCGCCAACCCCGACCCGGAGATCAGCTACCCCGAGGCCAAGGAGGCGCGGCTCGACGTCATCATGGCGACCGGCCGCAGCGACTACCCGAACCAGGTGAACAACGTCCTCGGCTTCCCGTACATCTTCCGCGGGGCGCTCGACGTGCGCGCCAAGGCCATCACCGAGGACATGAAGATGGCGGCGGCGCGGGCGCTGGCGGCGCTCGCCAAGGAGGACGTGCCCGACGCCGTCTCGCGCGCCTACGGCGGCGAGAAGTTCCGCTTCGGCCGCGAGTACATCATCCCCAAGCCGCTCGATCCGCGCGTGCTCCTCTGGGTGGCGCCGGCGGTGGCCAAGGCGGCCATGGACGGCGGCGTGGCCCGCGTCCAGGTCGACCTCGGCGAGTACCGCGAGCGGCTGCGCAAGATGCAGAGCCGGTCGCACCAGGTGATGGGCGGCGTCTTCTCCAAGGCGAAGCAGAAGCTGAAGCGGATCGTCTTCGCCGAGGGGCAGCACCCCAAGATCCTGCAGGCGGCCGAGGTGCTGCGCGAGGAGGCCATCTGCGAGCCGGTGCTGCTCGGGCCGGTCGACCAGATCCGCAAGACCATCGCCGACCTGCGGCTCGACGACCTCGACGGGGTCACCATCATCAACCCCGAGGAGAGCCAGGAGTACCAGAAGTACATCAACCGCTTCTGGCAGCTCCGGCAGCGCCGCGGCGTCACCTACGAGGAGGCGCGGCGCAAGCTGCGCATCCGCAACTACTTCGGCTCGGTGATGGTGGAGCTGGGCGACGCCGACGGCCTCATCACCGGCCTCACCACCGGCTACGCCGACGCCATCCGCCCGCCGCTCGAGGTCATCAAGACCCGCGTCGGCAAGCAGGCGGCCGGCGTCTACATCGTGGTCACCAAGAACGACTTCAAGTTCTTCGCCGACTGCACGGTGAACGTCGACCCGACCCCGGAGGCGCTGGCCGAGATCGCCATCGCCACCGCCGACCTGGCCCGCTACTTCGACGTGACGCCGCGCGTGGCCATGCTCTCCTACTCCTCCTTCGGCAGCGCCGCCGGCGCCAGCCCGCGGAAGATGCGCCAGGCCACCGACCTGGTGCGCCAGCGCCGCGGCGACCTGGAGGTGGAGGGCGAGATCCAGGTGGACATCGCCACCGCCGCCGAGACGCGCAGCGCCGAGTTCCCCTTCTCGACGCTCAAGGACGACGCCAACGTCTTCGTCTTCCCCAACCTGGACGCGGCCAACATCGCCTACCAGATGCTGGAGCGGATCGGCGGGGCCGAGGTGATCGGGCCGGTGCTGCTCGGCATGCACAAGCCGGTCAACATCCTGCAGATGGGCTGCTCGGTGCCGGCCATCGTCAACCTGGCCGCGATCACCGCGCTGCGCGCCCAGGGCGATCAGTTCCTGTTCTAGCCGGCGACCTGAGGTATGGCGCGGGCCGGCTCCTGGCGGGGCCGGCCCGTTCCACGTTCAGCGGTTCTCCTCCCTCTCCCCCACCGGGGGAGAGGGCCGGGGTGAGGGGGCCGCGACACCGAGCAGCGCCTCGCCGTGCGGCGTCACTGCGGTGAGGGCGCCGGGCGCTACGCCGCGTCCGGCGTCCGCGCCGCCACCGGCCGCGGCGGGTCGACGGCGTAGATCCAGGAGAGGATCAGCATCGAGCCCTCCTGGCTGGTCGAGGAGCCGTCGCCCTCGCGCGCCAGGCGCAGGAAGCGGCTGGCCGAGGCGGCGAGGCCGTGGTGGCCGACGATCCGCAGGCGGGCCGAGAGGGCGCCGTCGAGCAGGACGTCGTGGCCGCTCTCGTCGGCGGCGCCGAAGATCAGGTACTGCCGCAGCGTCACGCCGGCCGCCACCCGGTCGCCGAGCGCCACCCGCAGGTCGACGAGCGCCTGCTGCCCCGGCCCGAAGCGGTAGTCGCGGTGCGACCCGGGCGGCGCGTCGACCAGGCCGGCCGCGCCCATCAGCACCGCCGAGCCGATGGCCGTCCCCTCGAGCGTCACCTCGGGCCGGAGCGCCCAGCGGCCGGTGGCGCCGACGCCGAGCGCGCTCGTGGAGATGCGGCGCGCCCCGGGGCTCTCGAGGTCGAAGCCGAGCCAGAGGCCAAAGAGGCCGCCGCCCCGCTCGCCGGCGCCGAAGTCGGTCCCGGCCAGCAGGCCGCGGGCGCGCAGGGAGAGGTAGGCGTCCTGCGACGGCGCGAAGGCGAGCACCGCGTCGAAGTGGTCGAAGGGACGCTCGAAGGCGAAGTCGGGGTCGCCCGGCACGCCGCTCGTCAGCGCCAGGCCGAGCGCCGGCGCCGGCCCGGGCGGCAGGGACGCGGCCGTCCCCCTCGGCTGCTCCAGGGTGGCGAGGACGCCCGCCCCCATGGTGAGCCGGAGCGAGCTGGGCTCCTCGCGCGGCGCGCCGCGCACCACCGAGCGGTTCACCGTGGTCATCGGGGCGAGGAGCGTCGCCACGCCGCCGCGCCAGAGGCTGCGGCCGTCGCCGCGCACCCAGTCCGAGACGCGGTAGAGCACCTCGCCGAGCACGACGCCGCCCACCGTGGTGGTCACCTGGTCGTTCACCGAAGGCTTCTCCGTCTCGCCGGCCAGCTCCCAGAGGGCGCTCGCCGCGAACGGGTAGGCGGTGGCGGCCCAGAAGCCGACGCCGGCCGAGCGGGCCGCCGTGTACGGGAAGGCCCCCTGGTACGGGTGGCCGAGCTGGTTGACGAAGTAGGGGTTGTCGTCGAGGACCCAGCCCGCGCGCAGGTTGTCACCGACGGTGCGCGTCGTCACCGTGGCCCACGGGGCCTCGCCGACGTACCGGTTCCAGCCCATGATGAGCCC
>DASTGK010000610.1:0-16739 GCA_035719085.1 Anaeromyxobacteraceae bacterium | reverse complement strand
GTTCACCACCATCATGCCCGGGTCGTCGGCGGCGATGGCCTCGGGGCAGGGGCGCGGCACGCCGCCGGGACAGTCGGCGGCGATGACGATGAGGTCGGGCAGCGTCTCGGCCACGGTGAGCGGGTTGGCGGCCAGGGCGATGTCGCCCTTGTTGGAGGGGTTGATGGCCTTGCGGAAGGTGGTGCTGTCGGCGGGGACGGCGCCGGTGGCGCCGCCGAACTGGCCCACTCCGACGTAGGTGCCGGGCTGGTAGGCGTGCTGGAAGTCGCTGTACTCCAGGTAGAACTCCCGGTAGCTGTCGTTCTGCCCGTCGCCGTCCAGGTCGCCGGTGAGGATGGCCGCCTGCCAGCTGGTCGGGCCGCCGTCGGCGCGCGTGTAGAGCGGCGTGCCGGTCTCGTTGTGCACCCAGGTCGAGCCGGCCGGCTCGGTGAGCACGGTGGCGTAGAGGCCGATCTGCTGGTGGGTCGAGGGGCCGAAGTGGTCGTGGGTGAAGATGATGCCCAGGCCGCGGTGCACGCCGGCGACGTTGACCACCGGGTCGAAGAACCAGCGCTCCAGCGTGGTGCGGGCGCCGAGCCAGCTCACGCCGCCCGGGCCGGAGGCGCCGAAGTAGGGGTGGGGCCGCGCCACGAGCGGCGTGTTGGCGGGGCGCCCGGCGCTGTCGGGCGGGTTGCCGGCGCCGGTCGGGTTGAGGGCGTTAAGGGCGTCGATGCGCTCGCGCACCGCGTCGGGCGCGAGGGTGCCGTCCTCGTAGTTCCAGCCGTTCCCCGACCCGTCGGTGGTGGTGAGGTCCCACTTCGGCAGGTGGATGTGCTGGCCGATGACGTCGGTGGGGGTCCGCACCTGGAAGTCGTCGAGCTCGAAGGAGCGCGGCACCAGGTTGGTGTGCAGGAACTCGGTGCAGTCGAAGGTGTCGTTGCGCAGCACCAGCGGCTCGGGCGGCCGCTGCTTGGCGATGGTGGGGACGGCGTCCTCCCAGAGCGTCAGGATCCGCTCCTGCGGGTAGTGGTAGCCGGCCTTGTTGAGCACCGCGTCGAACTGGATGACGGCCGCCTTGTAGACGCGCGGCGCGTCGGCGTTGAAGGCGGAGCTGCCGGCGATGGAGGTGCCGCCGCTGCCGTCGAAGAAGTGGCCGGTGACGCCGGCCTTGAGCAGCTGCCCCTGGTCGTCGATGCACGGGTCGTGGAAGGGGGCGCCCGGCACGGGCCGGCCCGAGCCGTTGGTGACGAAGTCGCCCGGCACGCTGGTGCCGTCCATGCGCAGCGCCGTGCTCGGGTGGGTGCGGAAGGCGTGGAACGACATGGCCGCCTTCTCGACGTCGGTGCCGTCCTCGGGGTACCAGGCGGCGCGCGCCGTCACGACGTCCTTGCTCATGTCGAGCCGGCTCACCGTGGAGGCGGCGGTGCCGCCCGCCGCGAAGCCGCGCAGCGCGTGGCGCGGCAGGCCGCCGTCCCAGCCGCCATTGCGGGGGTCGGTGCCGCGCGCCGCCATGTCGAGCGGCGGCGTCGGCGGCCGCTGGCCCACGGTGGTCTCGACGCCGGCGATCCAGAAGGGGTAGCCGGGGTTCTTCATCCGGGTGGGGTCGAGGGTGCAGCGCACGTCGCCCGGCGCCGTGGCGCAGAAGGCGGCCAGGCCCGCGTCGGCGTCGGTCCGGTCGACGCGGGCGTTGCTGCCGGTGGGCCGCCCCGCGGCGGTGCGCTCCGGCTTCGCCACCACGGTGACGCGGCCGGGCATCGGCGCCATCGGCTTGCCGGGCAGCGGCACGAGCGCCGGGATGGGCGTGCCGGCCACGATCTCGCCGTCCGGCAGGGCGCGGGCCCGCGCGATCACGTTGCCCGCGGCGTCCACCTCGGCGGCGGCCGGCGTCCCGTCCTGCAGCGCCCACGGGGTGGTGTGGAAGCCCACGGCGCCGGGGACGCCCGGCGCGTTGGCCGCCTGCGAGACGGCCAGCGGCGTGCCCGTCTCCATGACGTCGTGGTTGCGCCACAGCTCCCACATGCCCTGGGCGAAGTGCGGGTAGAAGTGGCAGTGGAAGATGGCGTCGCCGGCGCTCTTGTTCCGGTTGCCCGAGCCGCCGAAGTTGATCTCGTACGTGTAGCCCGAGCCGGGGCCGATGCCCTGGGCGTCGAGGTAGTTGGAGTTGTCGTCGTTCGGGTTGTAGAGCCACTGGTGGTTGTGCAGGTGGAAGATGTGGTGCTCCTTCCCCGTGTGCACGTTCCGGAACTTCACGAAGTCGTTGATGTAGCTGTGGTGCACGTTGGACGGGTCGTCCGGGTAGTAGGCCTTGGTGGCCTTCGGCCCGACGGCGGCGCAGCCGCCCACGCCGGGGGCCGTGCCGGGCGTGCAGAGCTCGAGGCCGACGCCGGCCGGGACGTCCACGTTCATGGCCGGATCGCCCACCGTGCTCGAGCCGAGGAAGAACTCCTCGTAGGCGCAGCTCAGGCAGTCGTGCATGGGCCCGACGCCGAGCCGGTTGGCGATCACCTCGGGGCCGATGGCGGCCGCGCCGTAGTTGATCTGGAAGACGTCGCCGACGGCGTGGAGCGTGTGGCGGAAGATCTGGTCGCGGAACCAGCCGGGGAAGGCGTTGGCCACCGTCATCTCGTCGTGGAAGAGGACGGTGTACTCGCGGAAGGCCTCCAGCCGGTTGGGGAGCGTCGGGTTGCGGCGGCCGACGCTCTCGAGCGGATAGGTGTCGGGCGGGAACTTGCCGTCCCTCACCGCCGGCGACGAGCCGGGGCCGGTGACGACGGCGTTGACGTCGGCGTGGACCAGCTCGTTGCGCGCCGTCAGCATGTCGAGCACCGGCAGGCCCGCCTTGCCCTCGGCCGCCCAGACCGACGGCGAGCCGTCGGGGTTGGTGGCCGGGTAGGTGGCCTCGTAGTCGAGGATGGGCTGGCCGCCGGGCGCGGTGCCGACGGTGGCGAGGCGCAGCTCCTCCTCGCTCACCTGGCTCCGGTAGAAGCGCGCCCGCTTCGGCTCGACGTTGACGACGGCGAAGAGCCCCTGGCCGCCGTTGCCGCCCGAGCCCTCACCGCCGAAGTTGGCGCCGTCGCTGGTGACGAGGAACGTCCCCTCGCGCTCGGCGTACCAGGTGTAGGTGGCCCGGGCGCCCGGGGCGAGCAGCGAGGAGGCGTTGAGGCCGACGAACGACGAGTCGTCCATGATGCTGCCCACCGGCTGCAGCCCCTGCGGGTGGAAGCCGACGGTCCGGTCGGCCACCTGGTCGTCGACCACCGAGTTGAAGACGTTGCCGAGGATGACCGACGGCTGCTCCACGCCGCCCGCGTTGCCGCGCGGGTTGCGCGTCGGCGTGAGCAGGTTCTGCACCGAGACCGAGAGGCAGTCGCCGGCCGCCGCCCGCAGCACCAGCGGGCGGGGGCGGCGGTCGGGCCGCATGGCCACGAGCCCGGGGACGGCCACCGCCGCCGGGTCGCTGAGCGGCCGCCCCGGCGTGCAGGTCTGGACGCCGTTCACCACGCTGCAGAGCAGCTCCACCGTGTCGCGCCGCAGCGCGAAGGCCAGGCCGTTCACGTTGGAGGAGCCGAGCCGGTTGAACATGAGCGGCTGGTCGATGGCGACGACGTCGGCGGTGATGGTGCGGGCGCACTGGGCCTCGGCCGGCCCGGGGAAGCCGGCGAGGAGGCCGAGGAGGAACGCGGCGTGGACGGCGGCGGTGGTGGCGCGCATGGTGCCCTCCGTGCCCGGTGCGCTAGCGGAGCCGGGTGACGAGCGAGGTGGCCGTGCCGCCGAGGCTCGACGTGACGGTGACGCCGCCGGTCGGGTCGGGGTTGGGCGTGCCCGTGAGCGTGGCGGTGAAGGTGAGCGGCGTGCCGCCGAGCGAGGTCATCTGCACCGTGGTGCCGGCCGGCGCCGGGGTGCCGATGTGCAGGCTCATGGTCACGCCGGAGTTGGCCGGGGCCGAGCTGGTGGCGGTGACGGTGAGCCGCTGGGCGCCGGTCCGGTAGACCACGCTCGTGATGGTGACGACGTCCGGCGCCCGGACCGTGACGGTCATGGTCACCACCACCGGCGCGGTGACGCCGTTCGTCACGGCGAGCTGGAACCCATAGGTGATGGGGCCGGAGCCGGCGGGGAGCGTCGGCGCCGCGAAGGTGGCGGTCGGGCTCGCCGACGGGCCGCCCGGCGTGAGCACGACCGCCGTCGGGCCGGAGAGCTGCGACCAGGTGTAGGTGAGCGGCAGGCCGTTCGGGTCGGTGGCCGCGCCGGTCAGGGTCACCACGCCGCTCGGCGGGTTGCCCGACAGGATCGACTGGTTCGGGACCGCCTGGACGATGGGCGGGCTGGCCGGGCCGACCGTGACCGCGACCGGCGCCGAGGTGGCGGAGAGGCCGAGCCCGTTCGTCACCGTGGCGGTGAAGGTGAAGGTGGTGGCCACCGTGACCACCGGCGCCTTGAAGGAGGCGGTGGCGCCGGCGGGGGTGATGACCAGCGCCGGGGTCGTGGGCGAGACCTGGGTGAAGGCGTAGGTGAGGGCCGTCGGCGGCACGTTGCCGTCCACGCTGGCGGTGGCGTCGAGCGTGACGGTGGCGCCCGAGACGACGCTGGCCGGGGCCGTGAGGCTGGCGACGGGCGGCTGCGCGCTCGCCACCGGGTTGACCGTGATGGTCACCGCGGCGGTCGACGTGCCGCCGAGATCCGAGACGGTCACCTGGAAGGTGAGCGCGGTCGGCGCCGTCACGATGGGCGCGGTGAAGGTGGGCTGCGCCACCGTCGGGTTGGAGAGGATGGCGAACGGGCCGCCCGCGGGGCCGGTCTGCGTCCACTGGAAGGCGAGCGGCTGGGGCGGCGAGGTGTTGCTCGAGCTGGCGGTGGCGTCGAGCGTGACGAGCGTGCCGGCGTTGACCGTCTGGGGCAGGCCGGCGCTGGCCGTCGGCACCGGGATGGTCACCGGCGCGGCGCAGCCGGTGGGCGCCGCGTTGAGCGCCGGATCCCACGGCGTCGGGGTGAGCCGGCCGACGATGGCGCCGCCCGCGCCGGGCCACGGGCCGGAGCCGTTCATGAGGAACGGGAACTCGTTGAAGGTGAGGGCGATCGGCGGGTTCCCGGGCTGGAGCGGCTCGGGGAAGATGTAGGAGCTGATGGGTGCGTGGTACTGGCCGGCGACGAGGCCGCCCGGCGTGACGGCGCCGTAGGCGTAGCCGGTGATCGAGGCGCGCACCTCGCGCGTCGCCGGCAGGAAGACGCCGGCGGTGGGCATGGTCAGCACGTTGCTCGGCGGCCGGAAGCGCCAGCGGCCGAGCACGGCGCCGGTCGGCGGGCCCGGATCGACGAGGCTCGAGCCCCAGTTCCGGTCGCTGGTGACGCCGGTGCAGGGATCGACGTCGACGCCCCAGATCGAGATGGTCCGCGTCGGGTCGGTGCTGAAGCCCTCGAAGCGGGTGCGGGTGCTCGCCTCCTGTGGGAAGCCGGGGATGGCGATGCCGCCCACGCCGAGCAGCGTCACGTCGAGCGCCACGTAGGCCGGGTTGGTGCCGGCGAAGGTGAAGATGCTGGCGTTCGCCACCATCGAGTAGGCGGCGACGAGCGTAGCCGGGGCGGCGGCGGTGCCGACGTTGGTGAGCGGCGCCACGAGCGGCGACACCGCCGGGCTGGCGAGGACGCCGAGCGGCGGCAGCACGTTCCAGGGGAGGACCGGCAGGCCGGCCGTGGGGGCGGCGCCGTCGCGCGCCAGGATGCCGGAGTAGGTGACGTAGTCGCCCACCTGGAACGGGGCCATGAGGCCGGCGTCGGGCTTCACGCCCGGGCCGGGGGCCGGCATGGTGAAGATGGTCTGCGGCCGGCCCTGCGGGTCGAGCGGCCGGTTGGTCTGCGGGCAGAGCGCGTCGCCGGCGCCGGCGCCGGGATCGGTGCGCGGCACGCACATGGGGAAGCCGGTGGCGGCCCGGACGGTCGGGTTCTCCTCGTCGATGGTGAAGCGGGCGTCGGGGCTCCAGGCGCGGCCGAACCGGCCGATGGGATCGTTCAGCTTCACGCGCTGGCCGGAGCAGGCCGGGTTGACGACGCCCTGCTGGCAGTTGGGGTCGCCGATGATCCCGCCGACGCGCAGCTCGCCGGTGACGTAGTCGATGAAGCTGACGAACCCCTGGCCCGTCATGAGCGAGTGCTGCGAGATGCTGACGAGGCCGGCGACGTTAACGCCGTTCACCCGGTTACCCTCGACGTGGACCTCGTACCCGCCGAAGGGAGGGGGCACGGTGGTGCCGTTGCCGTCGCCGAGCGCGAGGCCGGTCTGGCCGAGCCCCAGGTACGGGGCGGGGGCGTGGTCGAAGAGCTCCTTCCAGGTCATGGCCGTGGCCGGCAGGAGCACCACGGTGTTGCGGGGCACGATGACGAGCTGCCCGTTGACCGTGAGGGTGCCGCCGGCCAGCGCGTCGGCGCCGCCGCAGGCGCCGGGGCAGTCGCCGAAGGTGGCCTCCTGCAGGATGCCGACGACGTCGAAGGGGGAGAAGGGCTGGATCGCCCCCGGCGCCGCCAGCTGGGCCGAGGCCCCCGCGCCCGCCAGCACCACCGCCGCCACCACCGCCGCGCCGGCCATCCGCGCCGCCGTCGCCCGCCGCGCCTGCACCATCCGTGCGTTCATGGAACCCTCGCTCGCGGCCGCGCCACGGCCGCCGCCATGGGCGCAACCTGTTTCCGAGACCCAGGCTCGCCAATACCCGGCGCCGCCCCGGGATCGCGGGACGGACGGCGGGTACGCTGCGTCAAATGCGTGCAGGGCAAACGAATTGCGAGGAGCGGCCAGGCGCGAGGCGTCGTTTACGCCCCGTCGTTCCGCGGCAGCTCGCCGCAGCGCCGGGTGTCGAGTCCCGCCGCCCGGGGACCCTTGGCAGCGGCCTCATTCGAGCCGCCGCGCGGTCCGAGCCCCCGGACGGAGCGCATGGCTCTCAGGTCCGAAACCCGAGCCGTGTCGCATGGATGGGGGAGCCCCGGCTTGACGAGGGCAGGCCGAAGCGACGATCATGCCGCCGCCGCACCGGACCCCCGGGGCGCCCGCTCGGCGGCGGCGCGCCTGCAGTCGACGCGGCACCCGACCGCCCCCGAGACGATCAGATCCCGATGACGATCCGACCCGTGCCCCTCCTCTGGGCACTGCTGCTCCTGCTGCCCGCGCCGCGCACCCTCGCCGACACGGTCGAAGAGCTCACCGTGCTCAGCTACCACGAGGTCGCCGACAAGGGCGAGGCGCTGCAGCCGCTCTACGCGGTCACGCCGACCAACTTCGTGCGGCAGATGGACTGGCTGCGCAACCACGGCTACCGCTTCGTCTCGGTGGGCGACGTGCTCGCGGCGCGCGCCGGGAAGGCGCCGCTGCCGCCCAAGGCCGTGCTCGTCACCTTCGACGACGGGTACCAGTCGGTCTACGACCACGCCTGGCCGGTGTTGAAGATGTTCCACATCCCGGCCGTCATCAACGTGGTGGGGGCCTGGCTCGAGGAGCAGGGGACCGTCGACTTCGACGGCCAGAAGCTGCCGCGCGGCAAGCTGCTCTCCTGGAAAGAGCTGAAGGAGATGTCCGAGGACGGGCTGGTGGAGGTCGGCAGCCACACCTTCGACCTGCACAAGGGCATCCTCGGCAACCCGCAGGGCAACAAGCAGCCCGCCGGCACCACGCGCCACTACGACGCCGGGCGCTACGAGGACGAGGCGGGCTACCGGAAGCGCATCCAGGCCGATCTCGAGCGCAGCGTCGCGCTGGTGAAGCGCCACACCGGCCGGGCGCCGCGCGTCATCGCCTGGCCCTACGGCCGGTACAACCACGCCACCCGCGAGATCGCCGAGCGGCTCGGCTTGACGGTCGGGCTCACCCTCGACGACGGCGCCAACACCCACGAGACGCCGCTCTGGGGGCTGCGGCGCATCCTGGTGGAGAGCACCATGGCGCTCTGGGACCTGGACCGCGAGATCACCATCCGCAACCAGAACCTCTCCGACAACGACCGGCCGCAGAAGGTCATGCACGTGGACCTCGACTACGTGTACGACGCCGATCCGGCCCAGACCGACCGCAACCTGGGCCACCTGCTCGACCGCATCGAGAAGCTGGGCGTCAACACGGTCTACCTGCAGGCCTTCTCCGACGCCGACGGCAACGGCTCGGCCGACGCCGTCTACTTCCCGTGCCGCCGCCTGCCCATGCGCGCCGACCTGTTCAACCGGGTGGCCTGGCAGATCCGGACGCGCACGGTGGTGAAGCGGCTCTACGCCTGGATGCCGGTGCTGGCCTTCGAGCTGCCGGCGAAGGACCCGGCGGCCGCCGACCGGGTGGTGACGCTCGC
Organism: Anaeromyxobacteraceae bacterium; assembly: GCA_035719085.1. GTDB lineage: Bacteria > Myxococcota > Myxococcia > Myxococcales > Anaeromyxobacteraceae > JADKCZ01. Next base: position 8,439 of record DASTGK010000610.1, on the reverse strand, counting down.
CGGCGACCGGACCGATCGCGTCAACATGGGCTACCGGCGCCTCTCGCCCTTCTCGCCGCGGGCCCGGCAGGCCATCCGCGAGGTCTACGAGGACCTGGCGCGCGCCGGGCCGTTCGACGGGCTGCTCTTCCACGACGACCTGACGCTCTCGGACTACGAGGACGCCGGCCCGTTCGGCCTGGCCGCCTACCGCTCGTGGGGGCTGCCCGGCTCGGTGGAGGAGATCCGCAAGAGCGACGACCTGCTCGGCCGCTGGACCATCCTCAAGATCAACGCGCTCGACGACCTGGCGCTGGAGATGGCGGCGGTGGTCCGGGAGCAGCAGCCGTCGCTGCGGGTGGGGCGCAACCTCTACGCGCGGGTGGCGCTCAACCCCAAGGCCGAGGTCTGGTACTCGCAGTCGCTCGACAACTCGATCGCGCGCTACGACTTCACCGCCATCATGGCCATGCCCTACATGGAGAAGGCGCCCGACCAGGCGGCCTTCTTCCACGACCTGGTGCACGCGGTCGACTACCGCGGCGCCATGAAGAAGGTGGTCTTCGAGCTGCAGGCCATCGACTGGCGCGAGGACAACCGGCTCGTGCCGAGCGAGGAGCTGGCCGCCACCATCCGCAGCCTCTACGGCATGGGCGTCGAGCACGTCGGCTACTACCCGGACGCGCTGTTCCGGGACCACCCGGTGCCCGGCGTCATCAAGGCGGCGCTCGAGAAGAAGTCGAGCGCGGCCGAGCTGCGCTGAAGGAGGCCCTGCGTGTCCCCCCTCGAGACGGCGTGGCACGGGATGCTGGCGTTCGTCTTCTACTACCCGCTGCTCATGTCCTTCCTCTGGATGGGCGGGGCGCTGGTCTTCTGGTGGCGCTTCGAGCGGGGCGGGCCGGCCTACGACCGGCCGCCGGTCCTGCCGGGCACGCCGCCCGTGAGCGTCCTCATCCCCTGCTACAACGAGGGGGAGAACGCCCAGGAGACGGTGAGCCACGCGCTGGCGCTCGACTACCCGGAGTTCGAGGTCATCGCCATCAACGACGGCAGCACCGACGACACCGGCGAGGTGCTGGAGCGGCTGGCGGCGGAGCACCCGCGGCTGCGGGTGGTGCAGCTGGCGCAGAACCAGGGCAAGGCCATGGGGCTGCAGGCCGGCGCGCTCCTCGCCGCGCACGAGATCCTGATCTGCATCGACGGCGACGCGCTGCTCGACCCGCACGCCGCCCACTGGCTGGTGCGCCACTTCGTCGAGAGCCCGGACGTGGCGGCGGTCACCGGCAACCCGCGCATCCGCAACCGCTCGACCCTGCTCGGCCGCGTGCAGGTGGGCGAGTTCTCCTCCATCGTCGGGACCATCAAGCGGGCCCAGCGGGTCTTCGGCCGCATCTTCACGGTGAGCGGCGTCATCACCGCCTTCCGCAAGTCGGCGGTGCACCAGGTCGACTACTGGAGCGCCGACATGCTCACCGAGGACATCGACGTCACCTGGAAGCTCCACCGGGCCGGCTGGGACGTCCGCTTCGAGCCGAACGCGCTCGTCTGGATCCTCATGCCGGAGACGCTGCGCGGCCTCTGGAAGCAGCGGCTGCGCTGGGCCATGGGCGGCGCCCAGGTGCTGCTCAAGAACTTCGACGCGCTGCTCGTGCCGGCGCAGCGCTTCATGTGGCCGCTGCTGCTGGAGATGTGCGTCAGTGTGGCATGGTCGTACGCCATGCTGCTCTTGACAATCACCTGGCTGATCGGGCACGTGCTACCCACCGGCGCGGTGCCGATGGTCGGGTCGCCGCTGTCGCCGCAGGGGAGCGGCATGGTGCTGGGCGCCACCTGCCTCCTGCAGTTCGCCTTCGCCACGTGGCTCGACAGCCGGCACGACCGCGGGCTGGGGCGGAACCTGGTCTGGATGATCTGGTACCCGGTCGCATTCTGGGTGATCAACTGCGCGGCGACGGTCGCCGCCTATCCGAAGGTCCTGGCCCGGCGCCGGGGGAAGCGCGCCACCTGGGTCAGCCCGGACCGCGGCTTCCGGCCGTGAGTGAATAAGCGTGAAGGCCGTCCGTCCAGCCAGGCGTGGGCGGCCGTGCAGCGGGATGGGGCCGAACGGAAGTCCCTGGCGAAGTGACCTGCGTCAAGCGCGCAGGGCGAGAGCGAAGACCATGAGCGGATCACTCATCATCAACGCGCGTCACCGGCTGGCCTGGCACCAGCGGCTCTTCTCCGACGCCACCACCGCCCTGATGTGGGGCGCCTGGCTCTGGCTCTGGTACCCGCTCCTCAAGGCGCCGGCCTGGCCGGCCGACCTCGGCGCCCGGCTCTACCCGGTGCTGATGAAGCTCCTCGCCTCCGGCTCCCCCGAGAACCTCCCCCGCTCCGTCGTGGCCCTGGTCGGCACCTCCTCGACGCTGCTCGTCTGGAGCAAGCTCCCGGCGCGCAAGGCCTCGGCGGCGGGCAGCCTCACCGTCCGCGACTACGCCCGGCACTTCGCGCTGCCCGAGCAGGCCATCCAGGCCGGCCGCCGCGCCCCGGTCTGCGTGGTGCGCCACGACGAGCACGGCCGCATCGTGCAGGTCGAGCCGCGCGCGCCGCTCGGCCAGGTCCGCGCCGCCTCGGCCGCCTAGCGCCGCCCCCACACCGCCGCAATCCGCCGCCCGCCCTGGCCTCGCCCGGGCGGGCGTTTGCGTTCCGTCCGGCCGCCGTCCGGCGGTCCTTCGAGGCCGGCGCGAAGGGCCGAGGGCCCGAAGGCGGGCGCCCTCGGACCCTCGGCACGCCCGGCACGTCGAGCGCCGGGGATGCGACGGATCAGTCCGCCTCGCCGCCGCCCGCGGCCGGCAGCACCGGCTCGCGGCGCTCCTCGGCGGCCGACGGGGTGGGGCGGAGCCCACCTCGCAGCGCCAGCGCCGCGGCGACCACGACGACGTTCTTGAAGGCGTACTGCCCCTCGAGCGTCGGCAGGAGCGGGTTCCCCTGCTGGAAGGCCTCGTCCGGCAGCAGGAAGAAGACCTGGAACGTCCCGGCCACGTGCAGCAGCAGCAGGCCGAGCGTGGCGCGCAGGAGGCGCGAGCCGGGCCGGGCGATCAGCAGCGCCAGGCCGAGCAGCACCTCCCAGCCTCCCACGAACCAGACCGCCCAGCGCGGCGGCAGCCAGGTCACCGTCCTGACGACGAGGTCGACGGCGGGGCTCGCGCCGACCAGCTTGAGGGCGCCGTACCAGAGGTAGACGAGCCCCACGGCCCAGCGCAGCAGCCGGGCCCCGTGCAGCTCACCGAGCCGGGCGAGCCCGCGGTCGAGCAGGCCGGCGGCGGCGAGGCCGAGGTCGAGGAGGCTTCGGAGCGCGTTCATGGCGGGCTCCTCAGGGCGTCGCCGTGTAGCCGGCGCCGCTGCGGGCGGAGCCGACCACCAGGTCGCCGGGGACCGCGCCCGCGAGCAGCACGTGGATCATGTTGACCTGCAGCCCCGAGGTGGTGACCCCGTCGCCCGACGCCACCTGCTCGTTGAGCACCACCGTCCCGACGCCGGGCACGGGGATGCGCGTGTTGGGCGCCGGCAGCACGTCGCCCATCGCCGTCCCGGCGACCGTGAGCCCGACGAAGGTCGAGCCGTCGGCGCTGCTCCGGGCGGTGTGGCCGTCGGAGCGGCTGCTCGACATGGCCACCACGAGGTCGCAGCTCACCACCCCGCCGAGCACGCTCACCTGCGAGACGGTGGCCGTCGCCTCGGAGCCGGCCGCCTCGTCGCCGACGCCGCCGGGGCTCGTCACGGTGACGAGCCCGGTGCTGACCAGGCCCGGGAGCGCCACGGCGGCCCGCTCGGAGTCGGCCAGGCCGCCGTCGGCCGACAGCGTCGCGACCGGCGTCTTCGGCAGCCTGGCGCTCGCCGTGGTGGCGAGGACGCCGTAGGCCTCGCCCCGGACCCCGGGTGGCGCGGCGATCAGCGCGGTCGCCTGGTCCCCGCCGGCGACCGCCCCGCCCGCGGGGCCGCCGCCGCCGCTCGCCTCGGTCTTGCCGCTGCCGCTGCAGGCCGTCACCGCGGCCATCAGCAGCAGGCCGCTCATCTTCGTTCGCGTCGTCATGTTCGTCCTCGCTCTCAGCGCCGGTGCAGGTGGAGGTCGCCGCCGCTGAGCGTCCCGGACCTGGCGTAGCTCAGGCCGGGGCCGCTCACCGTGATGGCGAACGTGTCGGTGCCGCCGCCGGCGCCCAGATCGCAGGCCTCGATGACGGTGAAGCGGAAGCCGCCCTGGCCGTTCACGCGCGCGGCCCCGGAGGCCGTCACGCAGGGCTTGCCCGGGGCGCGCCAGAAGGCGGTCACGCCGGTGGAGCGCAGGTGGAGCGCCTGCGCGTGGTCGTCGTAGCGGAGCGCGATGCCCGGCTGGTCGTCGTCCACCTCGCCCTCGAGGCCGAAGGTCGCCAGGTCACGGCCCGAGCCGAGCCGGCCGCCGCCGGTGAGGAAGGTGGACGCCAGGAAGGGCTGGAGCGGCATGGCGATCCCCGCCTCCTGCCGGCCGCCCGCGCCCACCGCCGGGATCTCGAGGAGCCGGTCGGTGGCGTCGCCGTCGCCGCGGTTGGTGACGTGCTGCTCGTCGCCGGGGTGGCCGTCCGGGACGAAGAGCTGCGGGTGGTCGAAGGGGGCCTGCTCCCAGCGCACGCGCTCGTCGGTGAGCCCCTCGAGGAAGGCGACCAGGTCGGCCCGGCCGTCGGCGCCGAGGCCGAGCGGCTGGATGTCCGGATCCAGGTTCTGGAGGTTCTGGTCGGCGAAGTCGCCGCCGCGGTCGTAGAAGGCGACCACCTGGGCGAGATCGAGCTGGCCCCCGTCGTGGAAGAAGGGGCCGGTGAGGAGGACGTTGCGCAGCCCGGGGGCCTTGAGCGCGCCGTCCACCACGGCGCGGCCGTCGCAGGCCGGCACGCCGCCGAGGGGCGGTGAGAGGCCGGTCGGCTCGGGCGATCCCTGCATGGCCCGGCGCGTGAACGAGAGCGGGTGGCCGAACGGGTCCACGCCGCCCACGCCCAGGTCCTCGGCGGTGGGGCGCACCCCGATGTTGTAGAAGCCGTCGTCGTAGACCCCGCAGCCCCCGTCGCCCATGGTCATGCGCTCCACCGGCTGGTTCGTGACGTTGCGGAAGGAGGCGTTGGTGGTCTCGGCGCCGCCGTGGCAGGCGACGCAGCGCCCCTCTCCGGTGAAGAGGGAGAGGCCGCGCTGCTGCTGGGCGTCGAGGGCGGTGGCGTCACCGGCCAGGAAGCGGTCGGCGGGGCTCTGGTCGGCGACCAGCGTCGCCTCGTAGAGCTGCACCGCCAGGCCGAAGAAGAGCGAGAAGTTGGCCTCCTCCTGGGTGAAGGCCTGGCCCGCGACCGTCACCGGCTGCGTGCCGCTCCACCACTCCGGCTGGAAGGCCTGCTCGACCATCGCGCGGTAGGAGACGGTGAGCCCGGTGCCGGACCGGGCCACGGGGCCGAGCACGCCGTCGGTGGGCGCGACGGCCTGCCGGGCCAGCGGCACGGTCGAGGCCCCGAGCAGCTTGCGGCCGATGTGGGCGAAGGTGCGCCCGCCGCAGCTCATCTCGAAGGGGCTGAGCGGCGGGCCGACCGCCTGCGAGGCGAGGCTCGAGGCGTGGATCGAGACCTGGACCGGCCCGACGACGCCCCCTTGCAGCTTCCAGACGCGCGCGTCCGGGTTGCTCGGGCCGAAGGGGTCCACGCCGTTGAACGCCTCGGCGGCGCGGCCGTCCCAGAAGTTCCTGAAGTTGAAGACGGCGTTGACGGCGGTGGGGGCGTTCCGCGGCTCGACGCGCCGGGTGTTCACGCCGCCGACCTGGAACACGGCGTCCGCCAGCCGGTCGCACAGGTCGGGCCCGCCGCTCACCCCCACGTCGCGGAAGCTGGAGAGGAAGACGCCCTGCGATCCCGCCACGTCGTTGGCGTCGAAGAGGACGGCCGAGTCCCTGCGGGTGGGATCGGCCAGCCGGTGGAACGGGAAGTCCTGCCGCGCCAGCTCGTGGTTCGGGCCGCCCACCTGGAAGGTGGTGTCCCCGGCCAGCAGCCCGGGGCTGAGCTGGTTCTTGATCCGGTGGTCGGCGCCGGCGTGGAAGTGGCAGGTGGCGCACGACTGGACGTCGCTGCCGACCTGCATGTCCCAGAAGAGCGCCTTGCCGAGCCGCACCGCGGCCGCCCGGTCCCGCACGTAGGCGGGGAGGTCGGGCGGCTCGGGGATGGGGACGGTGGCGAGGGGGGCGAGCTGGCGCGGCGGGTCGGCCGGCGGGGCCTGGCCGCTGGCCGGCTGCGGCCAGAGGGCCCAGGCCAGCGCGGCGGCGAGCGCGAGGCGCGCCGGGGACGGGATGGTGACCATGGGTGCTCCTTCACCGTGGGCGAGCGCGCCGCCTCCGTTGGCGGGTGGCGTCGCCACACCCGCGAACGATGCGCCGCGCGAGCGGCCCGATGAATCCGTGGATCACCCGAGGCGCGCCGCCGGAGATCACCGAGCGCGCGGTCGAAGCGGGCTCTTACGCCTGGATCAGGCCGGCGCGGATGGCGCAGCGGACCAGGTCGGCGGTGCGGTGCACGCCGAGCTTGCGCATCAGGTTGGCGCGGTGGCAGTCGGCCGTCTTGACGCTGACGCCGAGCGCGCACGCCACCTCCTTGGTGGTCTTGCCCTCGCCGACCAGCTGGAGGACCTGCCGCTCTCGCGCCGTGAGGGGATCGCGCTCGCGCCGCTCGTCGAGCGCCACGTCGAGGAGGGCGGCGGAGACCTCCGGGCTCACCCAGACGCGGCCGGCGCAGACGTCGCGCACCGCCTGCACCAGGTCGCTGGCCGCGCGCGTCTTGAGGACGTAGCCGCGCACGCCGGCGCGCAGCGCCTCCCGCGCGAACCGCTCCTCCACGTGCATGGTGAGCATCACCGTGCGCGTGCCGGGCACGGAGCGCGCGATCTCCCTCGCCGCGTCGATGCCGTTGAGCTCGGGCATGCTCAGGTCGAGCACCGCCGCGTCCGGCCGCAGCGAGCGCGCCAGCTCCGCCGCCTGCCGGCCGTCGCCCGCCTCGGCGGCCACCACGAGGCCGTCGCGCTCGAGGAGCGCGCGGAGCCCCTGGCGCACGATCTGGTGGTCGTCGGCGAGCAGGACGCGGAGCATGGCCTACCTCGGCACCGGGATGGAGACGGCGAGGCGGGTGCCGCGCCCCGGCCGCGAGCGGAGCTCGAGCCGGCCGTTCAGGGCAGCGACGCGCTCGCGCATGCCGGCGACGCCCAGGCCGGCGGCCCCGGGCGCCAGCGCGCGGCCGGGATCGAAGCCTGCCCCGTCGTCGAGGACGGTGCAGCGGATGCGGCCGTCGCGCCGCCGCAGCGCCACGCGCACCGCGCGGGCGTGGGCGTGGCGGACCACGTTGGCCAGCCCCTCCTGGACCACCCGGTACAGGGCCGTCTCCACCGCCGGCGGCAGCCGGCCGCCGGTGCCGCCCTCGACCGAGATGCGCAGCCGCGCCCGCGCCTCCACGCCGCCGGCGAGCGACTCCAGCGCCGGCCGCAGCCCCAGGGCGTCGAGCTCGGGCGGGCAGAGCTCGTGCGAGAGGCGGCGGAGCTGGGCCTGCGCGTCGTCGAGCAGCCGCCGGACCGCCGCCACCTGCCGGTGGGCGTCCGGCGGCGCCGCGAGGGCCAGCTCCTCCAGCGCCAGGTGCACCGCCACGAGGAGCTGGCCGGCCTGGTCGTGCAGCGAGCGGCCGATGCGCCGCGCCTCCTCCTCCAGCGCCTCGTTGGAGCGGCGCAGCGCCGCGTTGGCCGCGATGAACTCGCGCTGCGCCATCTGGAAGGGCGAGAGGCACTCGGCCAGGAAGCCGGAGGCGGCCGGGAGCGCCCGCGCCAGGCCGCCGGCGCCGCGCGCCAGCTCGAGGAGCGCCTGGTCGTGGAGCGCCACGAGCTCGAGCAGGCCGACCCCGCTGGCCAGCGCGCCGCGGCCGAGCCGGTAGGCCTCCTCCAGCGCCGCCTCGCCCCCGCCGGCGAGGTGGCGCCGCAGCGCCGCCGGGTACCGCTCACGGAGCATGGCGCGCGGGCTCACGGGATGACCCCGCGGCAGCGCGCCACCAGCACCAGCGCGTCGTCCTCGCCGGTGAACGTCCGGGCCAGGAGCTGGTCGGCCGTGCGCTGCGGCGGCTCGGCGGGCGAGGGGGGCGCGTCGAGGGCGGCGCGGGCGCCGTCGGTGGCGATCACCAGCGTGTCGCCCGGCGCCAGCGGCCAGCGCCGGACCCGCAGCGGCGGGAGCTTCAGGCCGACCAGCCCGGCCGCCTGCACCAGGCCGTGCCACGCGCCCGGCGTCGCCGCGATCGCCAGCGAGCCCTGCACGCTACCGACCGCCAGCCAGGCGAGCGCGCCCCGATCGAACGCGGCCAGCGCCAGGGCCGCGCCGCGGGTGCGGCGCAGGGCCTGGTGGCAGCGCCGGCAGAGCGCCTCGAGCGGCTCGCCGGCGTGCTCGCCGAGCAC
>DASTGK010000609.1:0-3067 GCA_035719085.1 Anaeromyxobacteraceae bacterium | reverse complement strand
GCCGACGCTCGCCGCCTACGCCGCCGGGCGGGTGGTGCAGGCCCGGGCCGAGGAGCCCTTCTCGGTGAGCGCCGCCGGCCTGGCGGTGGCGGTGCGCGGCGAGGTGCTCTGCCGCCTCTCCGGGCTGGCCGCCTGGCGCGGCGCCATCGACTTCGCCGGCGAGGTGAAGCGCTTCCGCGGTCGGGCCACCGACAAGCCGTTCGGCGAGGGGCCGGACCGGATGCACCGGCTCTCGGGCGAGGGGCTGGTGGTGCTGCACGGCGGCGGCCGGCGCTTCACCGTGCTCGACCTCGGCGGCGAGACCGGCTACTTCCGCGAGGCGGTGGTCTTCGGCTTCGAGGAGCCCATCGGCTTCGAGAACGGGCGCGTCGCCTCGACGGCCGGCGACCTGGACCTCGTCCACCTGCGCGGGCGCGGCCGCCTCGTGCTCAGGACCCGCGGCGAGCCGGTGGCCATCGACGTGAGCGGCCGGGCGCCGGTGCGCGTGCCGGTGGAGGCGCTCGTCGGCTGGACCGGCGGGCTGACGCCGCGGCTGGCGCCGCTGCTCGAGGGGCTGGACGGCGGCGCGGTGGAGCTCTCCGGCGAGGGGCGGGTGCTCGTCGACGCCGCCGCCGGTGGCGGGGAGGGTCCGTGAGCGGGCGGTCGCTGCGGCAGGAGGCCTTCAACCTCCCGAACGCCATCACCATGATCCGGGTCGCGATGATCCCGGTCTTCCTCTGGTTCACCTACTACGAGTCGCGCGTCGACAGCTTCGTCGCCGCCCTCACCTTCGCCGCCACCGGCGCCACCGACTTCCTCGACGGCTGGGTGGCGCGGCGCAAGGGGCTCGTCACCGTCATCGGCAAGTTCCTCGACCCGCTGGCCGACAAGCTCATCGTCATGGCGGCGCTGGTGATGCTGGTCCACCTCGGCCGCGTCGCCGCCTGGCTCGTCATCGTCGTCATGGCGCGCGAGTTCATCGTCACCGGGCTGCGGACCATCGCCATGAGCGAGGGGATCGTCATCGCCGCCGGGCAGGAGGGGAAGCACAAGGCCACCTTCCAGGTGGCGGGCATCACCTTCCTCCTGCTCCATTACACCTACCCGGTGGACGCCGGCTTCTACGCGTTCGAGTTCGACGCCAACAAGGTCGGCACGGTGCTGCTGTCGCTCTCGGTGGTCTTCTCGGTCTGGTCGATGATCGATTACTTCGTCGGCTTCATCCGGGCGGTCTACCGGGCGCCGGAGGCGCCGGCGAAGTAGCGCGCCACGAGGAGCAGCCCCGCCGCGGCGGCCACCACGCCGATCGCCCGCGCCACCCGCTCGCCGCCCGGCGCGAGCCGCTCGACGCCGATGGCCGCCGCCACGCCGGCCATGGCGCGCAGATCCATCACCCCGGCGACGAGGAGGACGGCCGTGGGGCCGGCGCAGCACAGGGCGCAGCAAAGGCCGAGCCGCAGGCCATGGCGCCACGCGGTGCCCGCGCCGGCCGGGAGCGCGAGGCCTCGCGCGGGCGCCGTCCGGCAGCAGGCGAGCTGGCGCGCCTTCCACCGCGTGAGCTGGAGGGCGCCGGCGGCGAGGACCACCAGCCCGGTCGCGAGCGGCGCGGCGCGGGAGAGCGCCGGCACCGCCATCGCGAGGGCCGCGAGCGTGACGCCGAGCGGAAAGGCGGCCCCCCCGGCGGCCGTCCAGACGGCGAAGTAGCCCGCGGCGACGAGCGCGGTCAGCCGGACCGGGCGCGCCTCGCCCGCCCCGGCCACCGCCTGGCGGTAGCGCCACAGCGCCGGGGCGACCACGGGCAGCATCATCGCCACCATCATCACGGTCCACATGGCGAGGAAGGTGGCCGCGGCGCCGGGCCAGGTCTGGCCCGGCATCCGCATCCACGCCATCGACATGGTCCAGCCGCCGGGCATCGGCATCCCGCCCATCGCCGACATCGACCCGCACCAGGCGATGGTCACCGCCGCGCTGGCGGCGAAGAGCAGCGCCGAGGCGCCGAGGAACGCCCGCTGGGAAGCTCGCGCCGAGGCCATGGGAGGTGCCCCGCGCTCAGCGCTGCGCGTACTCGTCGTGGCGTCGCCACCAGACGCCCGCCTCGTTGCGCCCCTTGGGCGCCCGGTCGAGCCACTGGTACATCCCCCAGAGGCCGTCGATCCCGCGCGAGTAGGCGGAGTAGGCGTGGTAGACGACGCCGTCCTCGAGCACGAACGCGCTCAGGCCGGGGCGCTCGCGCGTGTAGGTGGGCACGTCGGTGCCTGTCATGGCCGCCATCTCGGCGACCGGGCCGGCCGCGTCGCCCCGGAGCGTCCAGGCGTCCTCCCGCCGGTAGTTGTACTCGATGCCTCCCTCGCGCTGCTGCGCCTCGGTGAAGCGGACGCCGTAGTCGGCGTTGAAGTCGCTGCCCTGGGAGGAGGCCCAGGGGAACCGCCACCCCATGCGCCGCCTGTAGGCCTGGAGCTTCGCGAGCGGCGCCCGCGACACCGCCATGAGCGTGACGTCGTGGTGGGCCAGGTGGACGACCGAGCCGTCGAACCCGTCGGCGATGGCCGAGCAGGACGGGCACCCGGCCGTGTAGTCGGGCCCGAACATGAAGTGGTAGACGAGCAGCTGCGAGCGCCCCCGGAAGAGGTCCGCCAGCGTGGCGCGCCCCTCGTCGGTGTCGAACTCGTACCCCTCGTCGACGCGCACCCACGGCAGCGCCTGCCGCCGCCGCACCAGCTCGTCGCTCCGCCGCGTGAGCTCCTTCTCGGCGGCGAGCAGCTCGAGCCGCGCCGCCAGCCAGTCCTTGCGAGTCCCGATCGTGTGCTTGGTCATGACCTGCTTCTCCTTCGGTCGTTGCACCGGGGCGTGAGGCCGCCCCGTCGCCCGCAGGGTCCAGTCCCTGCGCAGGGCCAGAGCTAACGGCCGCCGAAGTGGGACGGGAGCAACAACGGCGACGCGGTTAGACGAGGTGCGCGATGGACGCCTCGATCACCGCGGCAGGGCGCGCCCTCGGCGCCGGGGACCCGCTCGGCGCCCTGAAGCGCGTGGCGCTGCGGGGCGACCCGGCGGCGCTCGCCGTGCGCGGCATCGCCATGGCCCAGCT
>DASTGK010000608.1:0-4867 GCA_035719085.1 Anaeromyxobacteraceae bacterium | reverse complement strand
GGGAGGCGGGGCTCACGCTCCTCGCCTTCCTGGCCGAGGCGGCGGGCGAGCGGCCGCCCCCCGCGATCGCCGACGCCGCCGGCCTCGCCGCCCGCTGGGACCTCGTGCGCCAGGGCTGGGACGGGGCGCCCGACCTGGCGGGCGCGCTGGCGCGCCTGCCGCCTCACCTCGCCGTCGGCGCCCGGGCCGGGCGCGAGGAGGTGGTGGCCGGCCTGCAGCTCGCCGACGGCGCGCTCGCCGCCGGCGCCCGGATCGCGCTCGAGCGGGACGGGGTCGCCGCGCTGGCGCGCCGGGTGCTCGCCGCCCTCGGCCCGGCGGAGCGGTGCGCCGCCTGCCGCGAGGAGGTGCTCGGCCGCCACCTGCTGCGGACGCGCGGCCTCGACGAGCGGCACGGCATCGCCTGCCCGCGCTGCGGCGCCATCCTGCGCAGCTACTGGCGCTACGGCGAGCCGGAGGGGCTCGAGGCCCTGGCGCCGCTCGCGCTCGAGCTCGGCCTGGTGGCGGAGCAGCCGGTGGCGCTCGGCGACGCGACGCTCGGCTTCCAGCTCCTGCCGGAGGAGCACGCGGCGCTCACCGCGGCCGGGCTGGCCGGGCGCTTCGCGGAGCTCTACCTCGCGCCGTGCGAGGTGGCGCTGCCGGAGGGCGCGCTCACCGTCGAGGGGCGCGGCGGCCACCTCGGCCCGCGGGCGCGCGTGGCGGGCGCGGGGCGGCTCGCCTTCCGGCTCGGCGAGGCGGCCGGCACCACCGAGGACGGGCTGGTCGAGCTCCTCAGGGCCCGCATCGAGCGGCGCTTCCGCCCGGGGGGGTGACCGCAGGTCCCGCCGCACGGCGAGGACGTCGAGCCGCGAGGCGTGCGGTGGCGGATGAACGCCCCCTCACCCCGGACCGCAGCTCCCGCCGCAGGGCGAGATGCTGCTGATGGTTCTGGCAGCCCCCCCCCGGCCCTCTCCCCCGAGGGGGGAGAGGGTGCCAAGGCTTGCATCTTCCCCGGTGGGGAGTCGGAGCCGAATACCGGCGCCACCGGACGCGGCGGCTTACATGAACCTCCATCGGCGCCGGAGGGAGCCGACGGAGGCCGTATGACGCCGAACCCCGAGGGCGAGCTGGACATCAGGTCGATCCGTCCGAACCCATGGCGAATCCTCGGGCTGCCTCTCCTCGTCGCCTTGTTCCTCGTCGGCGTGGCGCTCGCGCTCCCCTCGCATGAGGAGTCGCCGCCCGCCTCGAGGGGACAGCAGGCGGCCGCCTGCACCGGCGAGCTGGAGCTGCCGCCGGGCCATCCCCCGATCGACGGGCTGCTCGGCGCGCCGGGTCACTTCGGCTTGAGCCTGCCGCCCGGCCACCCGCCGGCGGACGGCCGCGGCGCCGGGATCGGACGCGCTGCGCCGCAGGCGCCGATCTTCGAGGAGCCGAAGGTCCTCGACATCTAGCGGCGCGGCCAGGCGCCGCGGTCCCGCGAAGGCGGGAGCGAAAGGCCGACCCTCCCGGTGGTATGCAGACCCTGTGGGGGCGAAGGGGACGATCCTCGTGGTCGAGGACGATCCGGGCATCCGCGACACCATCGCGGAGCTGCTCGAGTCGGAGGGCTACCGCGTGGTCCCGGCGCGGCACGGCGGCGAGGCGCTCGAGCTCCTGGCGACGCTCCGGCCCGACGTCATGGTGCTCGACCTCGTGATGCCGGTGATGGACGGCGGGCAGCTCCTCGCCCGGCTGCGCGCCGACGCGGCCCTGGGCGCGCTGCCGGTGGTCCTCATGACCGGCGCCGCCACCTGGGGGCGCAAGCCGCTGCCGCGCGCCGACCACCTCCTGCCGAAGCCGTTCGAGCTCGACGACCTGTTGACCGCGGTGCGCCGGCTCGCGACCAGGCGGGGATAGCGCGCTCGCCCGCGGTCCACCCCTCACGCGGGGTGACGCCGCCGCTTGCCAGCGGCGCCGCCGCGGCGTACAGGTCCGTCGTGCGCGTCCTCGTCACCGGCGCCACCGGCCTCGTCGGCGGGGCGGTGGTGAGGGAGCTCCTGGCCCGCGGCCACCGCGTCCGCGCGCTGGTGCGCCCCACCGCCGACCTCGTCCACCTCGAGGGCACGGGCGTGGAGCTGGCGCCGGGCGACGTGCTCGATCGCCCCTCGGTGGAGCGGGCGCTCGACGGCCAGGACGCGGTCGTCCACTCGGCCGGCATCGCCACCATCGGCGGGACCGACAAGGCGCGGCTCTTCGCCGTCAACGCCGGCGGCGTCGAGGTGGTGCTCGGCGCGGCGCTCGCGGCCGGCGTCGCGCGGGCCGTCCTCACCTCCTCCACCGCGGTGCTCGGCGGCTCGACCGTGCCGCGCGTGGCCGACGAGGAGACCACCTCGAGCGCCGAGACCATCGGCCTCGACTACTTCGTCTCCAAGCTGCGCGGCGAGGAGGTGGCCCTCGACCTGGCGGCGCGCGGGCTGCCGGTGACGGTGGTGCGGCCGGCCTACGTGCTCGGCCCGGGCGACGTCTACGGCTCGTCGGCGGCGGTGGTGCTGGCGCTGGCCCGCCGCGCCATCCCGGCCTACGTGCAGGGCGGCGCCTCCTTCTGCGACGTGCGCGACGTGGCCCGCGGCCACGCCGAGGCGCTCCTGCGCGGCCGGCCCGGCGAGACCTACATCCTCGGCGGCCAGAACCTGACGATGGACGAGCTGGTCGGGCGCGTCTGCCGGCTGGCCGGCGTGGCGCCCCCGCTGCGCGTCCCCTACGCCGCGGCGCGCGTCGCCGCCCGGGGGCTGCGGCTCGTCGAGGCGCTCGGCGGCCCGAAGGCGACGGTCTCGGAGGACCTGCTCGCCGCGAGCCGGCTCTACACCTTCGTCACGAGCGCCAAGGCGCAGCGCGAGCTCGGCTACACCATCCGCCCGGTGGAGGACTCGGTGCGCGACACGCTCCGCTGGTACCTGGCGCGCGGGAAGCTCCGGCCGGAGACGCCGGAGCTGAAGGCGCTCGCCGCCGAGCCGGCCGAGGCCTGACCCCCGACGCCTGACCCGCCCCACCGGTCCGCCCTGGCGGCGCAGGTCCGGCGGTACGATCCCGGCGTGAACCTCCGCTCCGCTGCCGCCGCGCCGCTGGCGCTCGCCGTCCTGGCGCTCTCCTTCCCGGTGGCGCTCGTCACCTGGGCCGTCACCGCGTCCTTCGACCCGGACCGGACCGCGGTGAGCCGCTCGATGGCGGCGCTCGGCCGGCTCATCGTGCGCGCCTCGCCGCTCTGGCGCGTCACCGTCGAGGGGGCGCTGCCGCCGCCGCCCGCCCCCTTCGTGGCCGTGCCGAACCACCGCTCGATGGTCGACGCGCTGGCGGTGGCCTGGCTGCCGCGCGACCTCAAGTGGATCGGCAAGCGCGAGGTCTTCCGGCTCCCCTGGCTCGGCTGGGCCTTCAGGCTGGCCGGCTACGTGCCGGTGCTGCGCGGCGACCGCGAGAGCGGGGCGGCGGCGCTCGGCCGGCTGCGCGGCTACCTGGCGCGCGGCCTGCCGGTCGGCCTCTTCCCCGAGGGGACGCGCAGCCGCGAGGGCGAGCTGCGCCCGTTCAAGGCCGGCCCCTTCAAGCTGGCCATCGAGGCGGGCGCCCCCATCGTGCCGGTGGCCATCGCCGGCGCCGGGGCCGCCATGCCGCCCGACACGGCCTGGCTTCGCCCCTCGCACATCCGCGTCCGCATCCTGCCGGCGGTGCCGACCGCCGGCCTCACGGCGGGCGACGTCGACCGGCTGCGCGGGGAGGTGCGGGCGAGGATCGAGGCGGCGCTCGCGGAGATGGAGGCGTAGCCTCCCGAACCCGAACCCGAACCCGAACCCGAACCCGAACCCGTCGACCGTGCCCCGTCGACCGTGCCCGTGCCCCACCTCGGGCGGATTCTATGACCCCGTCCGCCTCGCCGGCGCGCTCGCCGCCGGCCGGATCCTCACGAGGCGCACCTGGCGCGGCGTCGCGTCCACCACCTCGAGCTCCGATCCGGCCACGGCGAGCCGGGCGCCGCGCTCCGGCACGGCGCCGGCCGCCGCGATGCAGAGGCCGGCCAGCGTCGAGTAGCCCTCGCCCTCGGGCAGCTCGAGGTCGAGCGCCCGGTTCACCTCGCGCACCGGGGCGTGGCCGCGCACCAGCGCCGCGCCGTCCGGCTCGCGGCGCACCAGCTCCTCCGGCGGCTCCTCCTCGTCGGAGATGTCGCCCACCAGCTCCTCCACCAGGTCCTCGAGCGTCACGAGGCCGGCCACGCCGCCGTGCTCGTCCACCACCATGGCCATGGGGGTGCGCCGCCGCTGCCCTCGGCGGTGAGCTGCTCGACCCGTGTGCGGCGCACCGCCACCACCGCGATCTCGGCCCCCGCGAAGAGGCCGTTCACGAGGATGAGGGCGAGGATGATCAGGATCTCGGCGAGGATGGCGCGCTCCTCCGTCGGGACTGGAGATCATGTCCTAACGGGGGCGGCCGCGGCTCACCAACGTTGGCCGGGGAGCAGGCCCGCACGGGGGCGCGGCAAATGCGCGCACCGTGTCGCTGCGCGGGGTTAGCGATCGTCGGCGACGACCAGGCGGCGCAGGAGCGTCACCTCGGCGGAGCGGGCGGCGTGGAGCGGGTCGGCGTCGTCCCTGGCGCGCGGGTGGCTCGGCACCGCCTCGATGCCCCCGTCGATCCGCAGCCCGGCCGCCGCGATGAGCGCCTCCACCTCGCCCTCGGCGCGCAGGCCGAGCCGCTCGGCGAGGTCGGAGAGGACGAGCCAGCCCTCGCCGCCCGGCGCGAGGTGGGCGGCGAGCCCTTCGAGGAAGCGGCGCAGGAAGGCGCTCCCCGGGTCGTAGACGGCCCGCTCGAGCGGTGTGAGCGCCTCCTGCGGCAACCAGGGCGGGTTGGCGACCACGAGGTC
>DASTGK010000607.1:0-2936 GCA_035719085.1 Anaeromyxobacteraceae bacterium | reverse complement strand
GCCGCGTCCGCAGCGCGCCGCGGCCCGTCCCCGCTCGCACCGCGGGTAGACCGACCGGGTGCACGGTCGGCTTGCCGGCCGGCCGGCCTCGCAGTAGGTGAGTGGGCTCCGTGCCCGACCTCGCCATCCGCTGCCGCGCCCTCGTGAAGCGCTACCCGCCCGACGTGCTCGCCGTCGACGGCCTCGACCTCGAGGTCCGCCGCGGCGAGTGCTTCGGCCTGCTCGGCCCGAACGGCGCCGGCAAGACCACCACCGTCGAGATCTTGGAGGGGCTCCTCGCGCCGACCGCCGGCGAGGTGGAGGTGCTGGGGCGGCGATGGGGGCGCGACGCCGCGGCGCTGCGCCAG
The DNA here is from genome assembly GCA_035719085.1 of Anaeromyxobacteraceae bacterium. GTDB lineage: Bacteria > Myxococcota > Myxococcia > Myxococcales > Anaeromyxobacteraceae > JADKCZ01. The sequence goes on along the minus strand of DASTGK010000607.1, from coordinate 2,589 downwards.
CTCATCGGGCTGACGCTCCAGGAGACCCACCTGCCCGAGCGGCTCACGGTGGAGGAGGTGGTGCGCCTCTTCCGCTCCTTCTACGGCCGCGGCCGCGGCGTCGACGAGGTGATCGCGCTCGTGGGGCTGGAGGAGAAGCGGGGCGCCTGGTCGGTGAAGCTCTCGGGCGGCCAGCGCCAGCGGCTGGCGGTGGCCACCGCGCTCGTCGGCGACCCGGAGCTGCTCTTCCTCGACGAGCCGACCACCGGCCTCGACCCGCAGTCGCGCCGCCAGCTCTGGGACGTGGTGACCGACCTGAAGCGGCAGGGGAAGACGGTGCTCCTCACCACCCACTACATGGACGAGGCGGAGCGGCTCTGCGACCGGGTGGCCATCGTGGACCACGGCCGCGTCATCGCCCTCGGCACGCCGCGCGAGCTGGTGGCGCGCCACGTCGGCCAGGAGGTGGTCGAGTTCCAGGCGGCCGACGGCGCCCCGCTCCTCGACGGCGAGCTCTCGGCGCTGCCAGCGGTCCAGTCGGCGCGGCGGGTGGCCGGCGGCTGGGCGCTCGTCACCGACCAGGTGCACGTCGTCGTCCCGGCGCTCCTCTCGCGCCTCGCCGAGCGCGGCGTGCCGCTCGCCGGCCTCGCCACCCACCGGGCCACGCTCGAGGACGTCTTCGTCACCCTCACCGGCCGGAGGCTCCGTGACTGAGCGATCGCCCCTCTGGCAGCTGACCCTGACGCGGCTGCGCCTCTTCTACCGGGAGCCGGAGACGGTCTTCTGGGCCTTCGTCTTCCCGGTGCTCCTCACCATCGCCCTCGGCGTCGCCTTCCGCAGCCGCCCGCCCGACCCCATCGCCGTGGGCGTGGCGGCGGGGCCGCTGGCCGAGGGGGCGCGCGCGGCCCTCTCGGCGCGCCCCGACGTGAAGGTGGAGGTGCTCGACCCGGCGGCGGCGCAGGCCGCCCTGCGCACCGGCAAGGTGGCGGTGGTGGTGGAGCCGGGCGACCCGCCGACGCTCCGCTTCGACCCGACGCGCCCGGAGAGCCGGCTGGCCCACGAGGTGGCGGGCGACCTCCTGGAGCGGGCCGCCGGGCGAAAGGACGTGGTCGGGCCGCGCGAGGAGCGGGTCACCGAGGCCGGCTCGCGCTACGTCGACTTCCTCATCCCCGGCCTCGTCGGCATGAACATCATGTCGACGGGCATGTGGGGCATCGGCTACGTCATCGTCGAGAACCGCTCCAAGAAGCTGTTGAAGCGCATGGCGGCGACGCCCATGCGGCGCGGCCACTTCCTCGCCTCCTTCGCCGCGGTGCGCACGGCGTTCCTGGCGCTCGAGGTGCCGCTCCTCATCGGCTTCGGCGTGCTCGCCTTCGGCATCCCGCTGCGCGGCTCGGCCTGGACCCTGGCGCTCGTGGCGGCGGCCGGCGCGGTGGCGTTCGCCGGCCTCGGCCTGCTGGTCGCCTCGCGCACCGCCAACACCCAGACCATCAACGGCCTCATCAACCTGGTGATGCTGCCGATGATGGTCGGCTCGGGCGTCTTCTTCTCCTCCGCCAACTTCCCCGACGCCCTGCAGCCGGTCATCAGGGCGCTGCCGCTCACGGCGCTCAACGACGGGCTGCGCGCGGTGATGAACGACGGCGCCACGCTCTGGCAGGTGGCGCCGCAGGTGGCGCTCCTCGCCGCCGTGGCGGTGGCGAGCTTCGCCGCCGCGCTGCGGCTCTTCCGCTGGAGCTAGCCGGAGGCCCCGCGCCGTCAGCGCCGGCGCGCCCCGGCCGCGAGCGCCGCCGCCTCGATCTCCTCGTAGGGCTGGCAGCCGACGACGCGCCGCGAGCCCACGAGCAGGGTGGGGATGCCGGTGACGCCGGCTCGCGCCGCCTCGCGCCCCATGGCGTCCACCCGGGCCCGGAGCGCCGGGTCGTCCACCGCCCGCGCCGCCTCGGCCGCGTCGAGCCCGGCTGCGACGGCGCACGCGGCGAGCACGCGCGGGTCCTCGAGGTCCTGCCCCTGGCGCCAGTGGGCGTCCATGGCGGCGGCGCGGAACGGGTGGAGCCGGCCGCGGTCGCGCGCGTGCTCGGCCACCGCCAGCGCGGCGCGGGTGTTGGGCGTCCGGTCCGGCACGCGCAGCCCGTCGACGCCGAAGTCCTGGGCGAAGCGGAGCAGGTGGCTGCGCATGGCGGCGAAGCGCTGGGCGCCGTACCGGTCGGCGAGCCGCTCGCCGCCCGGCGGCGTGTCCGGGTGCAGCTCGAAGCCGCGCCAGTCGAGGGTGACGTCGTACTCCTGCTGCAGCCTGACCAGGCTGCTGGCTTCGGCGACGAAGCAGAAGGGTCAGACGAAGTCGGAGTAGAGGGTGACGGTGGTGGCCATGCCCATCACCTAACGAGGCGCCCGGCCCGGCGCCGCGGTCAGCCCCAGGCGCGCCGCGTCCTCCGGGGTGTTGACGTTCTCGAAGGCGCGGCCGTCCGGGTCGATCATGCGCCAGGCGCTCTCCTCGACGACGCGGGCGCCCACCAGGGCGGCCAGCTCCTGCAGCGACGGCTCGCCCTCCCGCAGCGCCTCCTCCAGCGCCGGCAGGCAGTCGCGCGACCAGAGCCCGTGGAGCGGCTC
>DASTGK010000606.1:0-4769 GCA_035719085.1 Anaeromyxobacteraceae bacterium | reverse complement strand
CGAGCCGGAAGCCGGTCATCACCTCGTCGACGATGAAGAGGGCGCCGTGCTTCTTGCACAGGTCGTGGATGGCCTGCAGGTACCCGGGCCGCGGCACGAGCACGCCCATGTTGCCGACCACGGGCTCGATGATGACGGCGGCGATCCCCTTCCCCTTGGCGGCGAAGAGCTGCTCGAGCGCCGACAGGTCGTTGTAGGGGACGGTGAGCGTGTGCTTCGCCAGGTCGGCCGGGACGCCGGGCGAGTCGGGCAGGCCGAGCGTCTCGACGCCGGAGCCGGCCTTCACCAGCAGCGGGTCGCCGGCGCCGTGGTAGCAGCCCTCGAACTTGACCAGGTCGTCACGGCCGGTGAAGCCGCGCGCCACCCGGATGGCGGCGGTGGTGGCCTCGGTGCCGGACGAGCAGAAGCGCATCTTCTCGATCCAGGGGGCGCGCTCGCGCACCGCCTCGGCGAGGACGATCTCCTTGGGGCTGGGCGCGCCGAAGCTCGCCCCCTCCTTGAGCGCCTCCTGCACCGCGCGCATCACCTCGTGGTGGCAGTGGCCGGCGATGAGCGGCCCCCACGAGAGCACGTAGTCGACGTAGTCGTTGCCGTCGACGTCGACGAGGTGCGCGCCGCGGCCGCGGGCGATGAAGCGCGGCGTGCCGCCCACGCCCTTGAAGGCGCGGACCGGCGAGTTGACGCCGCCGGGGAAGAGGGTGTTGGCCTTCTCGAACAGCTTCTGCGACAGCTCGGTCTTCACGGGGACACCTCGCGGGTGGTCGGCCTGGGGCGGCCGTAGTCGAAGGCCTGGTTGCGGTCGCCGGGGGTGGCGGTCTTGGCCGCCTCCCGGCGCCGCCGCACCGCCTCGATGGCGGTGCGCAGGGCCTCGGGGTTGGGGTGGATGGGGAGCGCCTGGGCGTAGAGCTCGAGCGCCCGGTCGAGCCGGCCCGACTCGGCGGCCAGGTGGGCCTGCCCCTCGAGCGCGCGGGCCACCAGCTCCGGGGCCGGGCGGCGGTCGACGAGCGCCTGGTAGGCGCCGACCGCCTCCTCCTGCCGCTTGTCCTGCGACCAGGCCTGGGCGGTGAGGAGCTGCGCCTCGTCGGCCTCCTTGCCGGCCGGCCAGCGCTCGCGCAGGAGCCGCGCCTCGGTGCGCGCCTGCTCGGTGTTGCCGAGGTCGAGGTACTCGCGCGCCACCTTGAGCTGGAAGGCGGCCGCCTGCGGCGCGTCGGAGGCGGCCACGTCGGCCCACTGGGCGATGGCGGCCATGTGGTCGTGGAAGCGGTCGCGGAAGATGTCGCCGATGACGGCGCGCGCCCCGAGCGCCTCGGGGCTCCCCGGGTAGAGCGAGATGATGCGCCGGTAGTAGGCGATGGCGCCGGAGTAGTCGCCGAGCTCGAGGTAGGCGACGTCGCCGGCCGCGCGGAGCGCCTTGGCCCGCACGCCGGCCGGCTCGGGCGTGAGCGGCCCCTCGCCGAGCGAGGCGAGGAGCTCCTGGTAGGCGGTGAGCGCCTCGCGCGGCTTGCCGGCCGCCCGCAGCGCGCCGGCCGCCTCGAGCCTGGAGCCGGCGGAGCTGCAGCCGGCGAGGACGAGCGCGACGCCGCCGACGAGGCCGAGCGCGCGCCTCACTCCGACTCCCCCTCCCCCTCGTCGCCCGAGGGGGCGGTCTCGACCGGCGCCGCCACCTCGTCGCCCGCCTCCTGCACGCCGGCCGCCTCGGCCTCGGCGCTGGTCTCGGCCACCGGCGCCACGCCCACCACCTGCTCCTCCTTCGACTCGAGCGTGATGAGCCGGACGCCCTGCGTGTTGCGGCCGATGACGCTGATGCCGGACGCGGCCATGCGGATGAGCATGCCCCCGTTGGTGATGAGCATCACCTCCTCGGAGTCGAGCACCCGCGCCGCCGCCACCACCGGGCCGTTCCGCTCGGTGGTCTTGATGGTGATGAGCCCCTTGCCGCCGCGGCTCTGCACCCGGTACTCGGCGAGCTCGGTCCGCTTGCCGTAGCCGTTCTGCGTGACGGTGAGGATGGCCGGCACCGGCGCCCCCTCGACCGCGGCCGGCAGGACCTCGGCCGAGACGACGGCGTCGCCCTCCTCGAGCGTGATGCCCTTCACCCCGTAGGCGGTCCGGCCCATGGCGCGGACGTCGGCCTCCTCGAAGCGGATGGCCATGCCCTGCGCCGTGGAGAGGAGCACGTGGGCGCCGGCGCTGGTGAGGCGGGCGGCGATGAGCTCGTCCCCCTCCTCGATGCCGAGGGCGATGATGCCGGCGGCGCGCGGGCGGGCGAACTGGTCGAGCCGGGTCTTCTTGATGAGGCCGCGGCGCGTCGCCATGAAGACGTGCTCGCCGCTCCCCTTCTCCTCCGGCTCGGCGCCCTCGGCCGCCTCGGCCGCCTCGTCGGCGCCGGAGGGCGGCTCGGGCAGCGTGCGCACCGGCAGGATGGCGGCCACCTTCTCGCCCTGGGAGAGCTGCACCAGATTGACGATGGGCTTGCCGCGCGCGGTGCGGCCGGCCTGCGGGATCTCGTGGACCTTGAGCCAGTAGACCTTCCCCTTGTCGGAGAAGACGAGCAGGTAGCTGTGCGTCGAGGCGACGAAGAGCGCCTCGAGGAAGTCCTCCTCGCGCGCCGAGGCGCCGGTCTTGCCGCGGCCGCCGCGCCGCTGGGCGCGGTAGAGGGAGACCGGGTTCCGCTTCACGTAGCCGGCGTGGGAGACGGTGACGACCATCTCCTCCTCGGCGATGAGGTCCTCGGTGGCGAGGTCGGCGGCCGCGCCCTGGATCTCGGTGCGCCGCTCGTCGCCGAAGAGCTGCTTCACCTCCATGAGCTCGCCGACGATCACCTCGAGGAGCACCTTCTCCGAGGCCAGGATCTCCTTGAGCCGGGTGATGAGCTTCTGCACCTCGGCCAGCTCGTCGAGGATCTTCTGCCGCTCCAGGCCGGTGAGCCGCTGCAGCTGCATCTCCAGGATGGCCCGGGCCTGGAGCTCGGAGAGCGCGAAGCGCTCCATGAGACCGACCCGCGCCACCTCGCGGTCGCCGGCCTTCTTGATGAGCTCGATGATCTCGTCGATGTGGTCGAGCGCGATCTGCAGCCCGAGCAGGATGTGCTCGCGGGCGCGCGCCTGCTTCAGCTCGTAGCGGGTGCGGCGCGTCACCACGTCGCGCCGGTGGGCCACGAACCGCTCCAGCACCTCCTTGAGGTTCAGGATGCGCGGCTGGCCGGCGTCGATGGCGAGCAGCGTCACCCCGAAGCCGGACTGCATGGCGGTGTGGAGGTAGAGGTTGTTGAGGACCACCTGCGCCACGGCGTCGCGCTTCAGCTCGATGACGATGCGCATGCCCTCGCGCGAGGACTCGTCGCGCAGGTCGCTGATCCCCTCGAGCCGCTTCTCGCGCACCAGCTCGGCGATGTGCTCGACGAGCTTCGCCTTGTTCACCTGGTAGGGGATCTCGGTGACGACGATCGCCTCGCGCTCGGTCTTGGGGTGGACCTCGATGGAGGCCCGGGCCCGCACCTGGATGTTGCCGCGCCCCTCCTCGTAGGCCTTCCGGATGCCGTCGCGCCCCAGGATGATGCCGGCGGTCGGGAAGTCCGGACCCGGCACGAAGCGCATCAGCTCCGCCACCGTCGCCTTGGGGTTGTGGACGAGGTGCACCACCGCGTCGATCACCTCGCCCATGTTGTGGGGCGGGATGTTGGTGGCCATGCCGACGGCGATGCCGGCCGAGCCGTTGACGAGCAGGTTGGGGAAGCGGGTGGGCAGGACGAGCGGCTCGTTGGTCGAGTCGTCGAAGTTGGGCCCCCACTCGACCGTCTCCTTGTCGATGTCGGCGAGGAGGAAGTCGGCGAGCCGGTGCAGGCGCGACTCGGTGTAGCGGTAGGCGGCCGGCGGGTCGCCGTCGACCGAGCCGAAGTTGCCCTGGCCGTCGATGAGCGGGTAGCGGAGGTTCCACTCCTGCGCCAGGCGGACGAGCGCGTCGTAGACGGCCGAGTCGCCGTGGGGGTGGTACTTCTTCAAGACCTCGCCGACGACGCCGGCGCACTTGGAGTAGCGCTTGTTGTAGTGCAGCCCCTCGGTGTGCATCGCGTAGAGGATGCGGCGGTGCACCGGCTTCAGGCCGTCGCGCACGTCGGGGAGCGCGCGACCGATGATGACCGACATCGAGTAGTCGAGATACGACTTGCGCATCTCGTCTTCGATGTTGACCTGCGCGCGGTGCGGCTCGCCGGGCGGCGGGGGCGGCGGAGGCGCGTCGGACGGGGGCGGGGGCAGGGTCTCGTCGGGCATCTTCGGAGCGTCGAGCCGGGCGCGTGGAAGGGCGTTCGTGCGGCCTCGGGGGACCCCCCGGTTCTAGCCGAGAAACGCAAGCATCTCAATGGATTTGGACCGCTCGGAGGCCGCCGGAATCGCCCGGTCACTGGGGTCCCGGGGACGCGGAGGCGAGGGCGGCTCCCCCGCCGCTGTGGCTCGCCGCGGGTGGGCTCCGCCGCTGGCGCTGCGCGGCGCGGCCGGCTGCTCGCCGGCCTCGGCGCGCGGGCGCTTCTCGTGTCGGCGCGCCGGCAGAACTTGCTCCGCGCATCGCTTCGCGACGCGGAGCTGCGGACAGCTGCCGGCGCGCACGGGTGCCCAGGGCGCGCCGAGGCGGGCGCTGATCCCTCGGCGCCGCTCCGCGAGGCGGCTGCGCCACCCGCGGCGAGCCGGTGATCGCGGCGGGCGGGCGGGCGCCGCGAGCGCGGGCGTCCCTGACCTGCCGGGCGTATCGCAGCAGAACTTCTCCCTCTCCCC
>DASTGK010000605.1:0-3396 GCA_035719085.1 Anaeromyxobacteraceae bacterium | reverse complement strand
GTGCAGGCCGACGCGCTCCGCCTCCCGGTGCGCCCGGGGGCGCTCGACGGCGCCACCGCCCACTCGGTCCTCTACCTCGTGCCGGACCCGGCCGGCCTGCTCGCCGAGGTGCACCGCGCCCTCCGCCCCGGCGGTCGCGTCGCGCTGCTCGAGCCGCGCGCGGGCGAGGCGCCGCTCGCCCCGGCGTGGCGGCGCGGGGCGCGCTTCGGCACTTCGATGGCGCTCTGGCGCGCCATGAGCCGGCTCCACCGGCGCTTCGAGGCGGGCGAGCTGGCCGGGCTGCTCCGGGCGGCCGGCTTCCGCGAGGTGCGCGTCGAGCCGGCGCTCGACGGCTTCGCCCTCCTGGCGAGCGCCACCCGTTGAAGGGCGGCGCGCCGGGGTGCTAGGAACCACGGCCGTGCGATCCCCCTGGGCCATCCTCTGCGACTTCGACGGCACCGCCCTCTCCTTCGACCTCGGCGACCAGGTGGCGCTCCACTTCGCCGGCGAGGCCTCCTACCAGGCGGCCGAGGACGGCTTCCGGGCCGGCCAGTACGGCTTCGGCACGCTGCTCCGGAAGGTCTTCGCCCCCATCTCGGCGAGCCGCGACGAGATCGCCTCCTTCGCCGTGGAGCGCGCGGCCTGGCGCCCCGGCTTCGAGGAGTTCCTCGCCGCCTGCGCCCGCGCCGGCCGCCCATTCCTCATCGTCTCGGCCGGCCTCGACGCCTACATCGATCCGGTGGTGGCCGGCCTGCCGGCGGCGCTGCGCGACCACCTGGAGGTGCGCGCCAACCGGGCCGACTGCTCGCCCGACGGGATGGCGGTCGCCTTCCACGGGCCGGACTGCGGCTTCTGCGGCGCCTGCAAGGGGCTGGTGGTGGAGGAGCTGCGCCGCGCCGGCCACAAGGTGGTGGTGCTCGGCGACGGCGCGGGGGACCGCTGCGCCGCCGCCGCGGCCGACTTCGTCTTCGCCCGCGAGGGCTCGTCGCTCGTGCGCTGGTGCCAAGAGCGCGGGATCGCCCACCGCGTCTTCGCCACCTTCCACGAGGTGATCGAGCACTTCCCGGCGTAGCCTGCGCCGCGCGCCCGGCGCCGCCCGCTCAGAAGAGGCCGATGGTGAAGTGCGGCGCGATGGTCCGCTCGTTGAGCCGGGCGTCCGGCTGCAGGTTGAAGCCGAGGTCGAGCGCCGCCGGGCCGACCGGCGTGACGAAGCGCAGCCCGAAGCCGGCGCTGGGGCGGACGTCGAGGAGCCGGTAGGCGCGCGGGTCGAGCCAGAGGTTGCCGACGTCGACGAAGAGGCCGAGCTCGACGTTGCCCTTCACGGCGAGCCGCAGCTCCGCCTTCATGAGCAGGAAGACCTCGCCCCCCTCGCTGGCCGGCAGCTGCCCGTCGGCGAGGGCGCGGCCGCCGGGGGTGCAGCCGGCGCCGCTGATGGAGCTGGCGCAGTGGCGCGCCTCCTCGGCCAGGCCGGCGCGCAGGTCCTGGGGCACCATCTCCTCCTCGGCGAAGCCGCGGATGGTGCTGGCGCCGCCGAGGAAGAAGCGCTTCGGGATGATGGTGCGGGAGCGGTCGGAGAGCCGGATGACCCGGCCGCCGCGCAGCGAGAGGGCCAGCACCGTGGCGGGGCCGACCGGCAGGTAGCCGGAGAGCGTGCCCTGCAGCTTCACGAGGTGGGTGAAGAACTCGCTGCCGGGCAGGAAGAGGAGCCGGCCGCCCGGGCCGCCCAGCGAGCGGGCGTACTCCGCCGAGCCGGTGGCGAGCCAGCCGCGGCGCGGGTGGGCGGCGTTGTCGCGGAAGTCGAAGGTGGCGCTCGGCCGGAGCGCGTGGAGCGTGGTGGTGCCGTCGTCGAAGCGGAGCCGCTCCACGTCGGCCTGCGTGAGGACGCCGGCCACCGCGCTCTTGGTGATCCGGTCGATCTCCAGCTCGTACTGGAGCGAGAGCGAGGTGCGGCTCGTGACCGCGAAGTCGGCGCCGAGGATGCCGGAGACGCGCCCCAGGTCGTAGGCGCGCCGGATCACCTTCTCGGCGATGAGGTTGGCGCGGCCCGCCACCGGCAGCGGGATGGGGTCGAGGTGCGGCGCCCGCAGGCCGACGTCGGCCCGCCCCTCGATGGTGTTCTTGGGGCTCCGCTCCACCACCACGTTGCCGGGCAGCGGCACCGGGTAGTTGACCTTGGCCCGGGCCGTCAGCTCGAGCGCCCGGCCGAGCAGGTTGGGCCGGCCGTACTCGAGGAAGAGGCGCGGGCCGTTGGCGAGGGAGAAGCCGGCGCCGGGGGCCACGTACTGCCACGGGCGCTCCGCCACCTCGACCACCATGTCCTTCACCGGCTCCGGCACCTCCGGGTCCTGCAGCCGCAGCCCCACCGAGCGGAAGACGCCGAGCCGCAGCAGCGCCGCCTGGCTGCGGGCCATGGCCTCGGGGTCGTGCAGCTGCCCCTCGCGCACCTCCAGGGCCCGCCGCACCACGTCCTCGCGCGTGCGCACGTTGCCGGCCACGAGCACCCGGCCGATGCGGACGCGCGGCCCCTCGCTCACCACGAAGCGGAGCGCCGCCACGTGGCGCACCGGGTCGACGCTCTCCCGCGCCTCGACGCGGGCGTAGAGGTGGCTGCGTGAGAGGTAGAGCCGGAGCAGCCCCACCCGCGTGGCCTCGACCTTCTCGTAGACGAGCGGGTCGCCGGGAGCGAGCCGCGCCTCCTTGGCCAGCTCGGCGAGCGGCACCTCGGCGTTCCCCTCGAAGCCGATCGACTCGACCGTGGTGCGCGCCCCCTCCCGCAGCCGCACCGTCACCGCCGCCTCGCCGCGCCCGGCGTCGAGCTCGGTCGTCCAGCCGAGCAGCCCGGCCTCGAGGAAGCCCTCGCTGCGGTACTCGTCGACGAGGAGCTCGAGGGCCCTCGCGAGCGCCACCTCGTCGAGCGCGGCGCCCGGCGGCAGCGGGGGCGGCGGCTCGCGCAGCGGGCGCACGCCCGGCACCGAGGCGGCCAGCGCCCGGGCCCGCTCCGCCGCCGGCGACGGCGGCTCGGCCGGGCTCTCCTCCTCGACGAGCTCGGCGAGCCGCGCGCGCAGCGCCTCCTCGGTGCGCCAGGTGGCCCCCTCGAAGCGCACCTCCCCGAGCCGGTAGGGACGCCCCTCGTCGACGTGGAAGACGACCGCCAGGTCGGCCCCGGCCGGCCGCTCCTCGGCCTCGACGCGCGCGGCCGCGAACCCGCGCGCCCGGTAGAAGGCCCGCAGCTTGTCGGCGGCGGCGTCGATGGCCGGCAGGTCGAAGGCCTGCTCGTCGTCGAGCCCGAGCCGGGCGCGCAGCTCGGCCGGCGTGAAGGCCACGGCGCCGCGCACGGCGATGGCCACGCGCGGCCCCGGCTCGACCGGCAGCGCCACCTCGGCCCCGGCCGCCCCCTCGCGCACCACCGGCGCGCCC
>DASTGK010000604.1:0-8887 GCA_035719085.1 Anaeromyxobacteraceae bacterium | reverse complement strand
TTCCAGCGCGGCATCTCCCGGGCGCAGAACTCGATGACGTCGCAGGTGATCCGCGTGGCCGGCGCCGGCGGGATCATCCACTCCTTCTGCGCGATGTACTCCTTCAGCATGTCGTTCTGCAGCGTGCCGCCGAGCTTCGCCCGCGGCACGCCCTGCTGCTCCGCCACCGCCACGTACATCGCCAGCGCGATGGGCGCGGTGGCGTTGATGGTCATGGAGGTGGTGACGTCGGCGAGCGGGATGCCGTCGAAGAGCAGCTCGAAGTCGCGCAGCGAGGAGACGGCCACGCCCTCCTTGCCCACCTCGCCGCGCGCCATGGCGTGGTCGGCGTCGTAGCCCATGAGCGCCGGCATGTCGAAGGCGGTGGAGAGGCCGGTGACGCCGTGCTGCAGCAGGTACTTGAAGCGCTTGTTGGTGTCCTCCGGCGTGCCGAAGCCGGCGAACTGGCGCATGGTCCAGAGCCGGCCCCGGTACATCGTCGGCTGCGTGCCGCGGGTGTACGGGAACTGGCCCGGCAGCCCGACGTCGCGCCGGTCGTCGGCGTCGGGCCGGCTGGCGGCGTCGAGGAGGTCCGGGATGGGGATGCCGGAGTCGGTGGCGAACCGCTCCTTGCGGCGCGGCAGCCGCTTCAGCGCCTGCGCCAGCTCGTTGGCCGTCCACTGCTCGCGGTCGGAGAGAACCTTCGCCAGCTCTTCGCGGGACCAGGTCATGCTGCATGCCTAGCCGGCCTGCGCGAAAAGGGAAAGGCCGCCCCTGGGTTCCGGGGGCGCCGCGCGGCGTCGGAGGTGGCGGCCGTCAGGCGCGCACGGCTCGGCAGGCCCCGAATGCGGACACCGTCCCGGAGCCGCGGGACTCGCACCGGCCTCGACGGATCAAGAGATCTGTGCCCGCTGACGTCGACACCCGTCCCGCTGCATTGGAGCGTCACACGGATTCGGGAGATACGATGATGAGATCCGCCGGCTGGTACGCCCCCATCGTCGCTGCGCTGCTCGCCATCCCAGGAGGGGCCGCGCGCGCGGCGCCGGATCAGGTGCAGCTCGATCCCGGGACGCTCTCGAGATACCTCGACCCGCTCCCGCTGCCGGCGAAGCTGGACGCGACGCGGGCGGCGACCGTGTCGATGACGGAGTTCGCGCAGCAGGTGCTCCCGTCGAACTTCAAGGCCGGCCCGTACGGCGGGAAGACGCTCGTCTGGGGCTACAACGGGTCGTACCCAGGCCCCACGCTCGAGGCGAAGGTCGGCGTCCCGTTCCAGGTGACCTACGCGAACAACCTGGTGAGCCCCGCGCTCCTCGCGCACCTGCCGGTCGACCAGAGCTTGCACTGGGCCGACCCGCTGAGCTGCGGCAGCGCCTGCGCCGGTCAGCGCTACACCGGGCCGGTCCCGACGGTGGTCCACCTGCACGGCGGCGAGCTCCCGTCGGCCTTCGACGGGAACCCCGAGGCCTGGTTCACCCCGGGCGCCGCCATCAAGGGGAAGGGGTTCGTCACCACGACGTACGTCTATCCGAACGGGCAGGAGGCGACGACGCTCTGGTACCACGACCACGCGCTCGGCATCACCCGCCTCAACGTGTACGCGGGGCTCGCCGGGTTCTACCTGCTCAGGGACCCGGTCCACGAGCCGGCGAACCTGCCGAGCGGCACCTACGAGCGCGAGATCGTGATCCAGGACCGGATGTTCGACACGAACGGCCAGCTCTTCTACCCGGAGAACGGCAGCCGCTACGGCTCGTCGTTCTGGATCGACCGGTTCCTGGGCGACACGATCGTCGTGAACGGGAAGGCCTGGCCCTACCTGAACGTGGAGCCGCGCCGCTACCGGTTCCGCCTCCTCAACGGCTCGAACTCGCGGATCTACACGCTGGCGCTCCAGACGGCCTCCGGCGCGGCCGGGCCCGTGCTCTGGCAGATCGGGACGGACGGCGGGCTGCTCGACAAGCCGATCAAGGCCACGCCGCTCACCATCGCGCCGGGAGAGCGGGCGGACGTCGTCGTGGACTTCACCGGCGCCAAGGGCGCGTCGTACCTCCTCGCGAACTCCAACTCCGATCGGAGCAACGGCTCATACTCTTCGTCGAACCTCACGAGCGAGATCATCAAGGTCAACGTCTCGCTCCCCCTGAACGGCACCGACTCGAGCCTGAACCCATCGACGCTCCCCGCCCTGCGGGCGAGCAACCCGATGGTGAAGCTCTCGCCGACGGTGACCTCCTCGACGCCGGCGCGTCACATGACGCTCGAGCACTCCAACGGGGAGTTCCTGCTCAATGGGCTGCGCTGGAGCGACCCCGCCACCGAGGTGCCGCGCGTGGGGGCGACGGAGGTGTGGCAGATCGACAACCACACCGGGGACATCCACCCCATCCACCTCCACCTCGTCCAGTTCCAGGTGCAGAGCGGCTCGTACTCCGGATGGGGAGGCTCCGGCTCGGACGCGACCGCGAACGGCTGGAAGGACACCGTCCCGATCCAGGGCTGGGGCACCGTCACCCTCGTCGCGCGGTGGGCGCCCCAGGACGTGCCCGCGGGCGGCGTTCAGCCTGGCCAGAACCTGTTCGACTTCGATCCCACGGCGGCGAAGGGGACGACCGACCGCTTCGGCTATCCCGGAGGCCCGGGGTACGTCTGGCACTGCCACATCCTGGAGCACGAGGACAACGAGATGATGCGCCCGCAGCTCGTGCAGCCGTAGGCTGGAGGTGTCGACTCGCTTCGAGCGAGGGCCGGAGCCCATGCTGGGCACAGAAGGGAAAGGCCGCCCCTGGGTTCCGGGGCGGCCTCTCGGCCGCGAGGAGGACGCGCAGGGCGTCTGCTGCCCGCCGGGGACCGTGATCTACAACCCAGCGTCCAACGCCTGCCTCTCGAGCAGGTACGGCGACAGCGGCGACTACTGGGGCTGCTGGTGGCCGTCCCGCGGCGCCTTCCGACTCAGGGCGCGACGAGCCCCAGGCGCCACACCCGCCAAGCCGTTCCCCTTGACGAGCGGCCGCGTGAAGGTCGAGTATTCAAGCGACCTCTTGACCAGTGCGCGCCCCAGGCGCCACCAGGGAGCCGAATGACCTGCACCGCCTGCCACGCCGCCTCGGCGGCGTCCTTCTGCGACGCCTGCCTGGCGCTCGACTACCGCGCCCTCGTCCGTACCTACGCCGTGACCTCCACCGCCACCGACCCGGTGGAGATGGCTCGCCAGGTGATGCGCCACCCGCGCTTCCCGGCGGCGGGCCAGGCGCACCACCCGCTCGTCGCGGGGCTGCTCGTGGCCGCCTACCGGAACGCGGGCGGAAAGGCCAGCACCCCGCAGATCGAGGCGGCCATCGAGCGGGCCGACTCCATCCCGGGCGGGTTCTGCGCCGGCTTCGGCGCCGACGCCGCCGCCATCGCCTGCGGCATCGCCGTCAGCGTCATCGAGGGCACGACGGTGAAGGCCGAGCACGCCCTCGGCCGGTCGCGCGCCCACGCCCTCACCGGCCAGGCGATGCTGCTCGTCGCCAACAACCACGGCAACCGCTGCTGCAAGCGCAGCGTCTTCACGGTGCTGGACCTGGCGGCCCATTACTTCTCCGCCACCATGGGCGTGGCGCTGTCGCCGCCACGGGGCCGGGTCGAGTGCGACTTCAGCGCCCAGAACAAGCTCTGCAACCTGGCCGACTGCAAGTTCTACCCGTCCGTCCCTCCCCTCGGGACCCAGCACCGGCTCGCCGTGATGGCCTGAGGCTCGCGCCGGTGGCGCGCGATGTCGCCATCGGCAGCGAGGTGCCGCTCGCGGCCGCCGCGCTCGACCTGCTGGCGCAGCAGGGCCGCGTGGGCCGGCTCGTCTCCATGCCCTGCCTCCAGTGCTTCGAGGCCCGGCCGGCCGAGTGGCGCGCCGCCGTGATCCCGCCGGGCTTGCCCGCCTCCGTGGAGGCGCCGTGGGCGTGGAGTGGTGGAACCCCTGGCCTCCGGCGTGACAGTCCATGTTTCCAGGCGAGCAAGGGCTCGCCAGCGCCGCGCGCCACCGACCATCGGGCGCTAAGAGATCCGTCGTGATCCTGGTCACGGGGGCAACCGGATACGTCGGGGGGCGGCTCGTGCCGCGGCTCCTGGCCGCCGGACACCGCGTGCGCGTCCTGGCCCGCGACCCTTCCCGGCTCGCGGGCCGGCCGTGGCTCCCCCGGGTCGAGGTCACCGCCGGCGACGTCCTCGCCCCGGACACCCTCGCCCCCGCGCTGTCGGGGGTCTCCGTGGCCTACTACCTGGTCCACGGCATGGCCGAGGGCGGCCGCTTCGGCGAGCGCGATCTGACCGCAGCAGAGGGCTTCGGCCGGGCGGCTCGCCAGGCGGGGGTGGAGCGCGTCGTCTACCTCGGAGGCCTGGGCGATCCGAAGGCGGGCCTGTCGGCCCACCTGCGCTCGCGTCAGGAGACCGGGGAGCGGCTGCGGGCCGCCGGCGTGCCGGTTACCGAGTTCCGCGCGGCGGTCGTCGTGGGCGCCGGCAGCCTCTCCTTCGAGATGATCCGCTGGCTCACCGAGCGGCTGCCGGTCATGGTCTGCCCGCGTTGGGTCTACCGGCGCATCCAGCCGATCGCCGTGGCCGACGTCCTCGACTACCTGGCGGCCGCCCTGGACGCCCCCGCCAGCGCCGGCCAGGTGGTGGAGATAGGCGGCGCCGACGTCCTCACCTACCGCGACATGATGCTGGGCTACGCGCGCCTGCGAGGACTCCGGCGGCGGCTCGTCCCGGTGCCTGCGCTGAGCCCGCGGCTCTCCTCACACTGGGTGCACTGGATGACCCCGGTCCCGGCCGCCATCGCCCGCCCCCTCATCGAGGGGCTGCGCAACGACGTGGTGGTCCGCGACGATCTGGCGCGGCGCCTGTTCCCCGGGGTGAATCCCGTCGGCTACGCGCAGGCGCTCGCCGCGGCGCTCGCGAATCTGGAGTCCGGCGACATCGAGAGCGCCTGGAGCGACGCCCTCTCCACCAGCCAGGGCGCGGCGCCACCGGTGACGCTCTCGGCGCAGGAGGGGATGATGATCGAGCGCCGCCAGATCGCGGTGGGGGAGCCGGTCGAGGCGCTCTTCCGCTCCTTCACGGGCCTGGGCGGCGATCGGGGCTGGCTCTACGCCAACTGGGCCTGGCGCCTGCGCGGCGTGCTCGACCGGCTTGTGGGGGGCGTGGGGTTCCGCCGCGGTCGGCGCGACCCGGACCGTCTCCGCCCCGGCGACGCCCTCGACTTCTGGCGGGTCGAAGCGGTCACCGCTCCCTCCCTGCTCCGGCTGCGGGCCGAGATGAAGGTGCCCGGACGCGCCTGGCTCCAGTTCGAGGCCCGGCCGGCCCCGCACGGCTCGCTCCTGGTACAGACGGCCTACTTCGCACCGCGCGGCCTCTGCGGCCACCTCTACTGGTACGCCCTCTACCCGATGCACGCCGCCATCTTCCGGAACCTGATCCGCGAGGTGTCCGCGCGGGCGCGCTTCCTGGACCGCCCCGCAGCGGCGCACGGCTGACCTGCCGACAGCATGGGAAGGGTGCCCTCCATCCGCATTCGCGCCGTGAACGACGCAACGCTCCGGGCCGGCGGCGGCTACGTCCTCTACTGGATGACCGCCTTCCGGCGCACCGCCCACAACTTCGCGCTGGACCGGGCCGCCGAGGCGGCGCGGGAGCTCGGCCGCCCGCTGCTGGTGTTGGAGCCGCTGCGGGCCGGCTATCCCTTCGCGAGCGATCGATTGCATGCCTTCGTCCTCCAAGGCATGCTCGACAACGCCCGCGCCGCCGCCGAGGCCGGGGTCACCTACCACCCCTACGTCGAGCCCGAGCCCGGCGCTGGCCGGGGGCTCCTTTCGGCGGTGGCCGCGCGGGCGGCGCTCGTCGTCACCGACGACTTCCCCTCCTTCTTTATGCCGCGGATGGTGGCCGCCGCCGGGGCCCGCCTCGACGTCCGGCTGGAGGCGGTGGACTCGAACGGCCTGCTCCCGCTCGCCGCCGCCACCGCCGTCTACCCGACCGCGCACGCCTTCCGGCGCTTCCTGCAGCGCGAGCTGCCGCGCCACCTGGCGTCCTTCCCATCCCCGCGCCCCCTAATACGACCGGGCCTCGCCGGGGCGGATCTACCCCCCGGCGTCGCTTCGGCCTGGCCGGCCGCCTCGCCCGCCCTCCTCGCCGGGGATGCCGCGGCGCTGGCCGCCCTCCCCATCGACCACGGCGTTCCCCCGACGCCGCTCCGCGGCGGGAGCGAGGCCGCCGAGGAGACGTTGCGGGGGTTCCTGCGGGAGCGCCTCGCCCGCTACCAGGCGAGGAGCCACCCGGACGAGGACGCCACGAGCGGGCTCTCTCCCTGGCTCCACTTCGGCCACGTCTCGGCCCACGCGGTCTTCCGTCGCCTCGCCCGCCGCGAGGGCTGGACGCAGGCGCGGCTCCGGAAGGTCACCGGCTCCCGTGCCGGCTTCTGGGGCATGAGCCCGGAGGCCGAGGCCTTCCTCGACGAGCTCCTCACCTGGCGTGAACTCGGGTTCAACATGGCCTCGAAGCGCTCCGACTGCGACCGGTACGAGTCCCTGCCCCGGTGGGCCCAGGAGAGCCTGGCCAGGCATGCCGGCGACCGCCGGGAGCGCGTCTACCGCATCGCCGACCTGGCCGCAGCCCGCACTCACGATCGGGTGTGGAACGCCGCTCAGCAGCAGCTCCTCGTCGAGGGGCGCATCCACGGGTACCTGCGCATGCTGTGGGGAAAGAAGATCCTGGAGTGGAGCCGCTCGCCGCGCGAGGCGCTGGCGGCCATGCTGGAGCTGAACGACCGCCTCGCCCTGGACGGGCGCGACCCCAACTCGCTGAGCGGGATCTTCTGGGTGCTGGGGCGCTACGACCGACCGTGGGGCCCCGAGCGGCCGGTCTTCGGAACGGTCCGCTACATGAGCTCGGAGAACGCCCTCCGCAAGCTGCGCGCTCGCGAGTACCTGCGGCGGTGGGCGAGCTGACGCCGGCCGCCGTTCCGGGGGGCGGGCGAGGCCCGCTGCGTCCTCACACGTGGTTCCGCAACATCAGCTCCTTGGGGTGCGGCTCCAGGTAGGTCTGGCCCTGGAGGTACTCCACCCGGTGCCGCCGAACGTGGTGGGCGACCAGGGTGATCGGCACCACGAGCGGCAGGAGGCCGCGGCGGTAGTCGGCGACGATCTCGTGCAGCTCGCGCTTCTCCTCCGCGGGGAGCAGATCCTTCAGGTAGCCGGCCATGTGGAGGAGCACGTTGGCGTGCTTGCCGGGGGTGGCGAGCTTGGACAGCCCGCGCATGAACCCCTCCCCGTAGGCGTCGGCCACCTCGGCGCGCGGCCGGCCCTTGGCGCCGGCCACCAGCCGTCCGAGCGCCCGGTACGCCCCCGGGTCGTGGGCCAGGATCAGGAGCTTCTCGGCGGTGTGGAATCGCACCAGGTCCCCCGTCGTCCAGCGCGGGGCGAAGAGGTCCTTCAGCCGGCGGTAGGCGAACACCCGCTCGATGAAGTTCTCGCGCAGCCGCGGATCGTTGAGCCTCCCTTCCTCCTCCACCGGCAGGAGCGGCATCCGCTGCATGAGCGCCTCGGCGAAGCGCCCCCTCCCGACGCGGGTGGCCGCCCCGCCGACGTACACCCTCACACGCTCCATGCCGCAGCTGGGCGAGTCCTTCTTGAGGACGTAGCCGCACAGGTCCTCCGCCTCGAGCTCGCGCACGCGCGCCTCGGACCAGCGCCGCACGGCGTCGGTGTGGTCGGTCCCGCTGCGGTGGCCGACCATCCGCACCTCGCCGCCGAGCCGGACGAGCCGCACCGACTCCCGCGGCGTTCCCATCCCAACCTCGACCTCGGGGCAAACCGGCACGAACGCCACGAAGCGCGCCAGCGGCCCGGTGACGAAGGCGTCCTTCTTGTGCCCGCCGTCGTAGCGCACGTTGCGGCCGAGCAGGCAGCTGGACACGCCGAGGCGGATCTCGCCGAGTTCGGGCGCTCGCCTCATCCGGAATGAGCCTACGCGCCTCGCGGCGGAAGGGGGAAGAACGGGCTCGTGCGCGCCGCGTAGGCCGCGTACGCGGGCCTCCGATCGCCGATCGTCTTCTCGAGGAGCCTGACCCCCGAGACGCGCAGGAGGAGGACGGTCATGAGGGCCGGGCCCGCGAGCGCCCACCAGGCACCCGGCGCCAGGGACCCGATGCCGAGCCCCCACCACACGAGGAAGTCTCCGAAGTAGTTGGGGTGGCGGCTGTAACGCCAGAGCCCGCCCTGCATCACGCCGCCCCGGCTGCGGGGATCGGCGAGGAAGCGCGCGAGCTGCGCGTCCGCGACGGCCTCGAACGCGAGACCGATCCCGAAGACCGCCGCGCCGGCGGCGTCGAGGAGGCCGAGCGGCGACTCGGGCCGGATCGCGGCCGCGGCCTGGAGCGGGAGCGACACGATCCACATGAGCGCGGCCTGGAGGAGGAACACCGTGAACAGGCTGACCAGGGCGAAGCGCTCGCCGTGGGCGGCGCGCATGGCGCCGTAGCGGCGGTCCTCCCCCTGGCCGCGGCGGCGCCGCGCGAGGTGGACCGCCAGGCGCAGACCCCAAATGGTCGCGAGCGAGGCCATCAGGGCTCCACGCGGCGACGGCCCCGCGGCGGCGACGGAGGTCCACCCGAGCGCGGCGAGGCCAGGCCCCCAGAACACGTCCACGATGCTCGCGTCCCGCATCCGGACGCTCGCGGCCCAGAGGACGAGCATCCCCGCCACGACGACGACGAGGCTCGCGAGCGCGGCGGCGCTCACCGGCACGCTCCCGCGCTCGCCGCCGGCCGGCGCTTCCCGACGGCGGCGAGGCTCTCCGGCACGGAAGCGCGTGACGCGCGCGCGAGCAGCGGCACGCCCACCGCCCACTGGAGGGCGATGGCCAGAGCCGCCGTGCC
>DASTGK010000603.1:0-2764 GCA_035719085.1 Anaeromyxobacteraceae bacterium | reverse complement strand
CCTTCGCCATCCGCCACACGACGCACCAGGTGGTGGTGGTGGGCGCCTCCACCGGCGGGACCGAGGCGCTGCGCGAGCTGCTCGAGGCCATGCCGCCCGACGCCCCGGGCATCGCCATCGTGCAGCACATGCCGGAGTACTTCACCGCCCAGTTCGCCAAGCGGCTCGACCAGCTCTGCCGCATCGAGGTGAAGGAGGCGGCGCCCAACGACCGGCTGGTGCCGGGCCGGGCGCTCATCGCCCCCGGCAACCGCCACCTGGTGGTGCGCCGCACCGGCGCGCTCTACGTGGTCGACCTCCAGGACGGCCCGGCCGTCTCGCTGCACCGCCCGTCGGTCGACGTGCTCTTCCGCTCGGCGGCGCAGGCCTGCGGCCAGAACGCGGTCGGCGTCATCCTCACCGGCATGGGCGACGACGGCGCCGACGGGCTGCTCGAGCTGCACGCCGCCGGCGCCCACACCATCGCGCAGGACGAGGCCACCTCGGTGGTCTTCGGGATGCCCAAGGAGGCCATCGCCCGCGGGGCGGTGGACGAGGTGCTGCCGCTCCCGCGGATCGCCCCGGCGATCCTGCGCCGGGTGGCCTAGTCCTCGACCTCGTCGAGCCAGGCCATCTGGATCGCCTCGAGCACCTTCTCGTTCGAGGCGTCCGGCGCGTCGTCGAAGCCCGGCAGCCCGCAGACCCAGCGGTGCAGGTCGGTGAAGCGGACGGAGAGCGGCGCCACGCCCGGGTGGCGCTCCGACAGCTCGATCGCGATCTCGCGGACGTCACGCCACTTCATCGGGGCTCCTCCTCGGCGCGCGGGCGCAGGGGCCCGGCGCCGCGCGTCACGACGCGATCCGGTTCCCGGGGATGCGCACCACCAGGTCCGCCGCCCCGACCTTCGCCTGGCAGCCGAGCCGGCTCGTCGGCGCGAGGCCGACCGCCTCGTCGAGCTTGTCGTCCTCGCGGTCGGTGGGCGGCGCGAGCGAGGCGAGCCCCTCCTCCACCCAGACGTGGCAGGTGACGCAGGCGCAGACGCCGCCGCAGTTGTGCGGCAGCTCCAGGCCGGCCTCCTCGGCGGCGTCGAGGAGCGAGGTCCCGGGCGCCACCTCGACGGCGCGCGCGGCGGGCAGGAAGGTCACCTTCGGCATCAGTCCTCGTCCCCGCCCTCGCGGGTGGTGCGCGGCTCCGGCGCGAACTCGTCCACGCGGTGGCCGGCCATGGCCTTCTTGATGTGCTTGTCCATGCGCCGCTCGGCGAACGTCTTGGTGGCGGCGTCCACCGACTCGATCCAGGCCTTGATGGCGAGGTAGTCCTGCCCGTCCATGGCGCCGCGCAGGCCGGTCATCCGCGCCTCCACCGCCGCCCGCTCGTCGGCCGAGAGCAGCTC
Source organism: Anaeromyxobacteraceae bacterium (assembly GCA_035719085.1). GTDB lineage: Bacteria > Myxococcota > Myxococcia > Myxococcales > Anaeromyxobacteraceae > JADKCZ01. Next base: position 1,392 of record DASTGK010000603.1, on the reverse strand, counting down.
GCCGTCGACCTCGAAGGCCGACTCGAGCGAGGCCAGGATCCGGTCGCCCTCGACGCGCCACTCGCGGATGAACCGCTCGGTCACGTCCTGCTCGGCGTGCTCGATCGACTCGACCAGCATCGCCTCGACCTCCTCCTCGCCGAGGCCGTAGGTCGCCTTCACCTGGATGGTCTGCTCGATGCCGGTGGTCAGCTCCCTGGCCGAGACCTGCAGGATGCCGTCGGCGTCCACCGCGTAGGTGATCTCGACGCGGGCGATGCCGGCCGGCATGGGCGGGATGCCCTTCAGCGTGAAGCGGGCCAGGCTGCGGCAGTCGCGCGCCAGCTCGCGCTCCCCCTGCACCACGTGGATGACCATGCCGGTCTGGCCGTCGGCGTAGGTGGTGAACTGCTGGGTGGCCGAGGCCGGGATGGTCGAGTTGCGCAGGATGAGCTTCTCGACGACGCCGCCCATCATCTCCACGCCGAGCGAGAGCGGGGTGACGTCGAGGAGCAGCACGTCCTCACGCCCGCCGCGGTCGAGCGCGTCGGCCTGCACCGCCGCCCCGAGCGCCACCACCGTGTCCGGGTCGAGGTCGGTGAGCGGCTCCTGGCCGAAGAGGGCCTTCACGTGGCGGCGCACCAGCGGCGTGCGGGTGGCCCCGCCGACCAGCACCACGCCGTCCACCGCGGCCAGCGTCGAGTCGCGCAGGGCGTTCTTGCAGGGCTGGGTGGTCCGCTCCACCACCGGCAGGATGAGCGCCTCGAGCTCCTCGCGGGTGAGCCGCGCCGCCAGCCGGTGCCCCTCGGGCAGCTCCACGTCGGCCTCCACCACCGCCTCGGTGCTGAGCGCCTCGCGGATCTTCTGCGCCGCCGCGGTGGCGCCGCGCAGCACCGCCGGCGAGGGCGCGGCGTTCCGCGGCGTGAGGCCGGTCTCGAGGAGGCGCGCCGCCACCACCCGGTCGAAGTCGTCGCCGCCGAGGTGGGTGTCGCCGCCGGTGGCCAGCACCTCGAAGACGCCGTTCTCGAGCCGCAGGATGGAGATGTCGAAGGTGCCGCCGCCCAGGTCGTAGACGGCGAAGGCGCCCGCCACCTGCTTGTCGAGGCCGTAGGCGAGCGCGGCCGCGGTCGGCTCGTTGAGGAGCCGGAGCACGTCGAGCCCGGCGAGCCGCCCGGCGTCCTTGGTGGCCTGCCGCTGCGCGTCGTCGAAGTAGGCCGGCACGGTGATGACGCAGCCGCCCGGCGCGCCGCCCAGCGCCTCGGCGGCGCGGCGCTTCAGCACCCTCAGGATCTCGGCCGAGACCTCGATGGGCGTGACCGCCCTCTCGCCGCCGGCCACCACCAGCTTCACCACCGCCCCGGCCTCGTCGAAGCGGGAGATGCCGCGGTCCTCGGGGCGGATGTCGCCCGGGCC
>DASTGK010000602.1:0-7368 GCA_035719085.1 Anaeromyxobacteraceae bacterium | reverse complement strand
AAACATCCGTGAGTTCATGGTGTTGAGCGCCTGGTTGCCTGCGGCGCCCTGCCGTCGGCTCCCGAGGCTCGTGGCACGAGGATTGCCTTAACGGGCCTCGCCGGAGCCTGTGCCCGGTGCCGTCTCCCGAGGGGGGGCGGCTGCCGGCGCACCGCCGCACCTCATCGGAGACGAGCAGCATTATGGCCTACTGGAACCAGCGGACGGTCGCGAAGCGCGTGAGCTGCACGGGCGTCGGCCTGCACTCGGGCAAGCCCGTCAACCTCACCCTCGCCCCGGCGGCCGCCGACGCGGGCATCACCTTCGTCCGCATGGACCTCGGGGTCGAGGTCCCGGCCCGCCACGACCTCGTCGTCGACACCAAGCTGTCCACCTCCATCGCCGTCGGCAAGGCCCGCGTCTCGACCATCGAGCACGTCATGTCGGCCCTGCACGGCATGGGCATCGACGACTGCCGCGTCGAGGTGGACGGCCCCGAGATCCCGATCATGGACGGCTCGGCCGCGCCCTTCGTCTGCCTGGTGAACGAGGCGGGCGTGAAGGACCTGAAGGCGCCGAAGAAGTACGTCATGATCACCGCGCCGGTCGAGGTGCGCGAGGGCGACAAGCTGGCCCGCTTCGAGCCGGCCGACGGCTTCAGCGTCCGCTTCACCGCCGACTTCGGCCACCCGCTCATCACCAACCAGGGCGTCGAGGTGGCCGTCTCCGACCGGACCTTCGAGCGCGAGGTGTCGCGGGCCCGCACCTTCTGCTTCCGCAAGGACATCGAGCTGATGCAGTCGATGGGCCTGGCGCGCGGCGGCAGCCTCGAGAACGCCATCGTGGTGGACGAGTTCTCGATCCTCAACCCCGAGGGGCTGCGCTACCCCGACGAGTTCGCGCGCCACAAGGTGCTCGACGCCATCGGCGACGTGGCGCTGCTGGGCCGGCCGGTGCTCGGCGCGCTCACGGCGGTGAAGAGCGGCCACGCGCTCAACCAGGCGCTGGTGAAGCGCGTCCTCGCCGACCCCTCCTGCCACCGGATCATCCAGGTGTCGCCGGAGCAGGCCGCCGACCGCGCCCGGCTCCCGGTCGGCGCCGAGTCGCACCAGCCCGCCTGAGAGGCCATCCCGGGGCGATCCCCGCGTAGAATCCACGCGTGGACCGCCCCGCCGTCCCCGCCGCCCTCCCGCGCGCCCCCGGCGACGCCCTCGGCCCCACCGGCGCCCCGCGCCTCGGCGCCTACCAGGGGTCGTTCGGCAAGGTGGACCTCGCGCCGCTGGCGCCGGAGGGGCTCCTCGCCTCGGTGCGCCACGCCGCGCGGCTGAAGCGCTGGCAGCGGGTGGTGCTCACCACCGAGCACCACGTCCTCGCCCTCGCCATCGTCGACGGCGGCACGCTCGCCTCGGGCGCCGTCTGGGTGGCCGAGCGCCGGCGCGGCGAGGTGCTCTTCGCCCGGGCCGCCGGCGGCGTGCCCGCCCTGAACGTCCGCGTCGGCGACCACCCCGGCCCCGGCGCCCGCGCCAGCTTCGCCGCGCCCGGCATCGAGCTGCTGCTCGAGCGCCGCTCGGACCGGTTCCAGCTCGAGGCCGACCTCGGCAGCTCGCTCCAGCTCGAGGCCTACCTCGACGCCCGCGGCGAGCCGGAGCCCTTCGCGCTGGTGGCGCCGCTGCCCGGCGGCGGGCTGCGCGCGGCCCAGCTCACCGGCCCGCTGGCCGTCTCGGGCGCGCTCTCGGTCCGCGGCCGCTCCCACGCCGTCGAGGGCGGCCTCGCCGCCATCGACTACGGCGCCGGCCTCTTCCCGCGCGAGGTGGCCTGGCGGAAGGTGACGGCGGCGGGGCGGCTCCCCGATGGCCGCCCCCTGGCCCTCCACCTCGCCGAGGGGCTCGACGGCGTCGAGCCGGGCGACGGCGGCGAGGACGTGCTCCTGGCGGCGGGCGGGCCCCACCGGCTGCCGCCGGTGGTCTTCGAGGCCGACCCGGGCTCGCCGACCGCCCCCTGGCGCATCGCCAGCCTGGACGGCGCGGTGGAGCTCGCCTTCCGTCCGGCGGCGAGCCACCGCGACGCGCGCGAGCTCCTCCTCGTGAGCGCGCGCACGGCGCAGCACGCCGGCGAGCTCACCGGCCGCCTGCCGGCGCCTGGCGGCGGCGAGCTCCTGGTGGAGGGGCTGCCGGGGCTGATCGAGGACTTCGCCGCGCGCTGGTAGCGCGGCGCGGGCCGCCTACCAGCTCCCGAAGCGGCGGCGGGCCTCGGCCGCGAGCGCGTCGCGGTGCGACGGGTGGGCGATGGCGATGAGCGCGGCGGCGCGCTGGCGCAGGTTCTTGCCCCACAGGTCGGCGATGCCGTGCTCGGTCACCACGAAGTGGACGTGGGCGCGGGTGGTCACCACGCCGGCGCCCGGCTTCAGGTAGCTGACGATGCGCGGCTCGCCTCGCGAGGTCACCGAGGGCAGCGCGATGATGGGCTTGCCGCCCTCGGAGAGCGCGGCGCCGCGGATGAAGTCCATCTGGCCGCCCACGCCGGAGTAGTGGCGGTCGCCGATCGAGTCGGCGCAGACCTGGCCGGTCAGGTCCACCTCGATGGCGCTGTTGATGGCGGTGACCTTGGGGTTGCGCCGGATGACGGCGGTGTCGTTGGTGTAGGCGATGTCGAGCATCGCCACCTGCGGGTTGTCGTCGAGGAAGTCGTAGAGCCGGCGCGTGCCGAGCGCGAAGCCGGCCACGATCTTGCCGGGGTGGACCCGCTTCGCCTCGCCGGTGACGACGCCGCGCTCCACCAGGTCGACCACGCCGTCGGAGAGCATCTCGGTGTGGATGCCGAGCCGCTGGTGGTCGCCGAGGGCGGCCAGCGTGGCCTGCGGGATGGCGCCGATGCCGAGCTGCAGGCAGTCGCCGTCGTCGATGAGCTCGGCGCAGTGGCGGCCGATGGCCTTCTCGGCGTCGTTGAGCGGCGTCTTGGGCAGCTCCGGCAGCGGGTCGTCCACCGGCACGAAGTAGTCGACGTCGTCCTCGTGGATGATGCCGTCGCCGTGGGTCCGCGGCATGTGCGGGTTGACCTGGGCGATGACGATCTTGGCCACCTGCACCGCGGCGCGGGTCACGTCGACCGAGACGCCGAGGGAGCAGAAGCCGTGCCGGTCGGGCGGCGACACCTGGATGAGCGCCACGTCGAGCGGCAGGATGCCGGCGCGGAAGAGCTTCGGCACCTCGGAGAGGAAGACGGGCAGGTAGTCGCCGCGCCCCTCGTCCACGGCGGCGCGCACGTTGGCGCCGACGAAGAGGGCGTTGACCCGGAAGCTCTTCCCCAGCTCCGGCGCGGCGTAGGGCGCGGCCCCCTCGGTGTGCAGGGAGACGACCTCGACCACCCGCAGCTCCGGGGCGCGGGCGGTCATGGCCGCGATGAGCCGCTGCGGCGCGGCGGCGACGCTGTGGATGAAGACGCGGTCGCCCGACTTGATGACGGCGACGGCTTCCTCGGCGGTGACGGTGCGAGCCATGCGGCTTCACGCTCCTCGTCGATGGGGGAGCGAGAGGATAGCAGCCGGGAGGCCCCGGGTGGAAACGGCGCGGCGTCCGATCGGCCCCCCGGGGCGGCCCGTCAGCCCTTGAGGTCCCAGGCCAGCTTGGCGGCCAGGGCGAGGGTGGTGGCCACCGTCACCGCCCGGACCAGCCGGTCGCCCCGCCGCACCGCCAGGTGGGCGCCGAGCCAGCCGCCGCAGAGCTGCCCCACCGCCATGGGGAGCGACACCTGCCAGGCCACCACGCCGCGGACGGCGAAGAGCGCCAGGGCCGCCAGGTTGGAGGCGAAGTTGACCACCTTGGCGCCGGCCGAGGCTTGGGCCAGGCCGTCGCCCAGGAAGGCGACCGCCGCCACGATGAGGAAGGTGCCGGTGCCGGGGCCGAAGAAGCCGTCGTAGGCGCCGATGGTGAGGGCCACGACCCCGGCCGCGAGGCTGCCGCCGTGGCGCCGGGGAGGGAGGCCGGCCGCGGCGCGCGCCTCCGGCTTCCCCCGCCGCAGGCCGATGAAGAGGGCGGCGGCCGCGAGGAGCGCGAGCACCACGGGCTCGAGCGAGGCGGGCGGGATGCGCAGGACGAGCGCGGCGCCGGCGAGCGAGCCGAGGAAGCCGAGCGGGAAGCCGAGCCGGGCGCGCGAGGGCTCGACGAGGCCGCTCCGGGCGAACTTGACCATGGCGGCGAAGGAGCCGAAGACCGCCTGGCCCTTGTTGGTCCCGAGCGCGAGGTGGGGCGGCAGCCCCGCCGCCAGGAGCGCCGGCACGGTGAGCAGGCCGCCGCCGCCGGCGATGGCGTCGACCACCCCGGCGGTGAAGGCGACCGCGGCGAGCGCCAGGATGGCGAGCGGCGACAGGTCGGGCATCGGGACGTCCTAGCACGCGGGCGGGCCGGCGCCGCCCCGAACGCCGACCGTGGCCGGGGCAAGCGCCGGCGAGTCCGCGAAAGGGTGTCTCGGAAGGGGACACGCAGCGTCCGCGTGGTAGGATGTGGGATGCGGAAGGGCAGGCTCCAGGGGGAGAGCGAGGGATGGTCGATGTCTGCTGAAGAGGCGCTTCCAGAGACGCTGCAGTTCATCCAGATCCTGTGGCAGCTCGACCACGTGCTCAACACGCGGTCGCGGCGGATGCTCAAGGTGCTCGGCGTCACCGGCCCGCAGCGGTTCGCGGTGCGGGTCGTCGGACTGCGGCCCGGCTGCACGCCCGGCCACCTGGCGCGGCTCCTCCACGTGACGCCGGCGACGGTGACGCGGGTGGTGCAGCGGCTCGAGGAGGCGGGGCTGGTCCGCCGCGAGCCGGACCCGGCCGACTCGCGCCGGGTGCGGCTCCACCTCACGCCCAAGGGGCGCAAGCTGGACGAGCGGGTCGACTTCTCCGGCGAGAGCCCGATCCTGGACGTGCTGCAGAAGACGCCGGCCGGGCGCATCGAGGAGACGCGCCGGCTGCTGGCGGCGCTCATCGCCTCGCTCGAGCACGGCTAGCGGCTAACGCGTCGGCGGGCCGTCCTCGCGCCAGTTCTGCAGCAGGAACTCGACCTCGACCGGCGTCAGGTCGAAGCGGCGCCCCGCCTCGTCGATGAGCCGCGCCCGCGGCTCGGCGGGCGCCTCCTGGCGGCGCTCCGAGAGCCAGCGGAGCGCCTTCTTCATCCCCTCACCCTCGAGCAGTCCGGCCATGCGACCTCCGGCCGCCACGATAGCGCGAGCGAGCGCGGCGCGCGCCGCCTACAGGTGGAGCGGCAGCCGGACGGTGAAGCGGGCGCCGCCCTGCGGGGCGTTCTCGGCGCCGACCGCGCCGCCGTGGGCGGCGACGATCTCGCGCACCAGGTAGAGGCCGAGGCCGAGCCCGCCCCCGGCGGTGCGGTCGGCGGAGGCGCGCTGGAAGCGGTCGAAGATGCGCGGCGCCGCGCCAGCGGGCAGGCCCGGGCCGCGGTCCTCCACCGTCACCACCGCCTCGCGCCCGTCGCGCCCGACCTCCACGCGCACGGGCGTGCCGGCGCCGTGGCCGATGGCGTTCGCGACCAGGTGGCCGAGCGCCTGCTCGAGCCGCCGCCGATCCCAGCGCCCCTCGACCGGCCCGCCGGCCACGAGCTCGACGCTGCAGCCGGCGCTCGCGGCGACCGGGAGGAAGCGCTCCACCACGGTGGCCGCCGTGGCGGTGAGGTCGCACGGCTCGGCGTGCAGCTCGAGCAGGCCCGTGGTGAGCTGGGCCGCGTCGAGCAACGCCGCGACGAGGTCGCCGAGCCGTGCGGCGCTCCGGTTGGCCCGCTGCAGCGAGCGGGTCAGCTTCGGGTCCTCGCGGCCGAGCCGCAGCACCCCCTCGAGCTGGAGCCGCAGCGCCGTGAGCGGCGTCCGGAGCTCGTGGGCCGCGACCGCCAGGAACTCGTCGCGCAGCCGGATGGCCTCCTCGGCGCGGGCGAGCAGGAGCCGCTCCTCGTCGGCGCGGCGCCGCTCGGTCAGGTCGCGCGTCACCTTGGCGAACCCCTCGATCCGGCCGCTCGGGCCGACGATCGACGAGGTGACGACGTCGGCCCAGAAGCGGGCGCCGTCCTTGCGGACGCGCCACCCCGCGACCTCCAGCCGGCCCCGCTCGGCCGCGAGCCGGAGCTCCTCCTCCGGCAGGCCGCGGGCCGCGTCCTCGGGCGTGTAGAGCATGCGCACGTGGCGACCGACCACCTCGTCGGCCGAGAAGCCCTTGATGCGCTCGGCCGCTGGGCTCCAGCTCTCGATCCGCCCGCGCGGGTCGAGCATGTAGATGGCGTGGTCCCGGAGGCTCTCGATGATGAGCCGCGCCCGCTCCTCGGTGTGCCAGGCCCGCACCTGGGCCGTCCTTCGCGCCGCGCGGCTCATGGCCTCGTGGACCTACCGCCGGCGGGTGCCGTCCGCGACGCCACCGAGGGGGCGAGCGTCGCGCCGGGTGGGCTCCGACCCGATCCCGGGCGGGGAGAAAGCCGTTGGTGGCCACAGGAGCAGGGGCGCGTGGCGAGGACCCGCGCGGGCGGCGTGAAGGCGAGCCGCACGCCGCCGCTCGATCCGGTTCGAGCCGGCTGGCCGGCGATCGGTTCGCGCGCCGTCGCGCCGAAACCATCGGGCGCGCTCCGGCTCCTATCGCGGCGTGACACCGACCACGCGCTCCACCTCACGATCCCCCGCCGCCACGGCGCTCGCCGCGCTGGCGCTGGCGCTCGCCCCCGCCGCCGCGAGCGGCGCGCCGCTCACCGTCGAGCAGGCCGTCCGCGCCGCCTGGGCGCGCAACCCCGCCCTCGGCGCCTCCGCCGCCCTGGTCGAAGCCGCCAGGGCCGACGCCGAGCGGGCCCGCGACGGCCGCCGCCCGACGCTCTCGCTCGCCGCGCGCGGCGTCCGCACCGACGAGCCGATGCTGGCCTTCGGCCTCGCGCTCGACCAGGGGCGGATCGGCGCCGCCTCCTTCGACCCGGCCCGCCTGAACGACCCGCCCGCCGTCGGGGCGTGGGGCGGCGGCGTGACCCTGAGCGTGCCCATCTACGCCGGCGGCCGGATGGTGGCCGGCCAGCGCGCCGCCGAGGCGGCCGCCTCCGCCGAGTCGGCCGGCCACGCCCGCCGCGCCCAGGAGCTGGCCGAGGGGGTGGTGGAGGCCTACTTCGGCGCGCAGGCCGCGGAGGAGGGGCTCCGCCACGCCGAGGAGCTCCACGCCCAGGCCGCCGAGACGGAGCGCTTCGTCCGCGCCCGCGCCGCCGAGGGGCTGGCGCTCGACGCCGACGTGGCTCGCAGCACCGCCTTCCGGGCCCAGGCCGACGCCGAGCGGGCCGCGGCCCGGCAGCGGCGCGCCACCGCCAGGTCGGCGCTCGCCCTGCTCACCGGCGAGGACGGCCTCGCGGCCGAGCTCGTCACGCCGCTCGACGCCCC